>JAGVBM010000197.1 GCA_020059765.1 Bacillota bacterium | reverse complement strand
TAAAAATAAACACGCGATCGCCCTTCCCGATCCCCAACGAACGAAGCGCGCTGCCAAACTTGTCGGAAAGCCTTTTCATTTCAGCGAATGTAAAGGACTCATCACGCGTCGGATCACTGAACAGCAGCGCGATCTTGTCGCCCCGTCCTGCATCAACATGACGGTCAATTGCTTCATACGCAACGTTTACTCTGCCTGTCTCATGCCAGGAAAACTCTTTCTCCACGTCTTCCCATTTAAAATCGGCGTATGCTTCGGAATAATCCCGCAGATTGTGTTTCTCTGTCATCACCGGAATCAATTCCTGCTCTTTCACCTGTTCCGTCATTGCGGTGCCCCCTCTCCACAATCCATTAAAATTTTAGAATTGATAGATTATTGAATTTTCTGTGTCCATTTTAACATATTCCATTCTGGGCGACAATGAAATCAGATCAGGAAAGCGGGTGTTCTGACGAATCTTTTTATTGTGAATACTTTCACTATATTTTCATAAAGATGTACGAATCTTCGACTCCAAAATCCTTTGCCTGAAGTATAATGGAATTACTCCACGGAGGTGAATGTCGGTGCCAACCGTTGAACATAAGAAAACCTTTTTCGCCAAAACGATGAAAACTCCCAACGGCCAGTTGACCATTGAAGGGCCGATAAACCCGGAGACGCTTGCTTCCCTTGAATTTCATGAAGATTTGAAGGCCTTTCGCCCCGCGCCTCAGCAACAAGCCGCGTTGGTTGAAATCGCGGGTCTGCCGGAAGGACGGATCATCATCGCCCGCTTTCAGCAAACAGTGGCAGGTTACGTCACCTACCTCTATCCGGATCCGTTGGAACGCTGGTCGGAAGCACAACTGCCCGATCTGTTGGAATTGGGCGCCATTGAAGTGATACCCGATTTTCGCCACGGCGGAGTCGGCAAGGAACTGCTGGCGGTTTCTTTTCTGGACGATGCGATGGAAGACTATATCGTGATTTCCACCGAGTATTACTGGCATTGGGATCTGAAAGGAACCGGTCTGTCCGTTTGGGAATACAAGGAAGTCATGAAAAAGGTCATGGGTTCCGTCGGCATGGAAGTATTTTCCACCGATGACCCGGAGATAACCTGCCATCCCGCCAACATGTTGATGGGGCGCATCGGACGGCGCGTCCCGCAGGATTCGATCGAACGGTTTCACGATATAAGGTTCAAACACCGTTACATGTTCTAAACAACGCGTTTTACATGAAGAGGACTGCATGAAATGGGCTAAAGGAGGGGAACCCATGCTGGTAGAACAAGCCATGACTTCCGATGTCTGCTGCGTTACGCTGGATACAACGATTGATGAAGCGCTGGCTATTACAACCGCTCACCGGATCCGCCACTTGCCGGTCGTGGAAAACGACAAATTGGTGGGAATCATTTCCGACAGGGATTTGCGAAATGCCATGCCGTCCAGTCTTAGCGAGAATGAAAGCATCAATTTGGCGGACACTCCCGTCCGCACCATCATGAAAACAGATGTCATTACCGCCCATCCCCTTGATTTTGTGGAAGACGCGGCCAACACCCTGTTTCAAAAAAGGATCGGTTGTTTGCCCGTCGTCTCAGGCGACAAGTTGATCGGGATCATTACGGAACGGGACATTCTGCATACGCTGGTGGAAATGATGGGAGTTTCCTCCCCTACTTCCCGGGTGGAAATCCAAGTGCCCGACCGATCGGGCATGTTGGCGGAAGTCGCCGACTTTCTGCGCGCACGCAAAACGAATGTGGCCAGTGTCATGGTGTTTCCCAGCCAAGAAAAAGGCTCCAAAACCATTGTCTTTCGTCTGCGGACAATGGACCCGCGCCGATTCATTCAAGACGTGGAGAAAGCGGGTTACAAAGTGATCGAACCGCCTTCTCTGGCAAAGGAGTAATGCATGAGCGACCGGGTAGCCTTTTTTTACGACGAACGATTTCTCGGATACAAGTTCGGAGAGGAGCATCCTTTCAATCCGAAACGTCTTCAGATGACCAAG
This sequence comes from Bacillota bacterium, assembly GCA_020059765.1. GTDB lineage: Bacteria > Bacillota > Bacilli > Tumebacillales > Effusibacillaceae > Effusibacillus. The sequence continues at coordinate 3,918 of JAGVBM010000197.1, read as the reverse complement.
GACTTGATTGACAAATTGAAATTGTTGCAGCCATCGCAGATCGTTGAGCCGATCCCCGCCTCAATGGAAGATTTGACAATCGTCCATGATCCGCTTTATGTGGAAGCTGTGAAAACAGCCTCCCGGCTGCCGGTAGGCAGTGACGGTCCGGATCTTGGATACGGACTTGGCACCGATGATACGCCAATTTTCCCCAACATGCACGAGATCACCAGTCTGATCGTCGGCGCCACTATTCAGGCGGCCGATCTTGTCATGTCCGGACAATATCAACATGCGATCAATCTGGCTGGCGGTCTGCATCATTCCCACCGCAAGGAAGCATCCGGTTTCTGTGTTTATAATGACGTGGGAGCCGCAATTGCCTACATCAAGCAAAAATATAAAGCACGCGTTCTGTATATTGATACGGACGCTCATCACGGTGACGGCGTGCAAGGGATGTTTTATGACGATCCTGATGTACTCACGATTTCCTTTCACGAAACAGGCAAGTACCTGTTTCCCGGAACAGGCGGGATTGACGAGCGGGGAGACGGACGCGGGTACGGATACAGTATGAATATTCCGCTTGAACCGTTTACGGAAGACGATTCCTGGATTGCCTCGTTACGCGGTGTCTTGCCTTATGTGGTTCACCAGTTTCATCCGGATATCATCATTTCCCAGAACGGGTGCGACGCCCATCGCTATGATCCGCTGACCCATTTGTCGGCAACGGCACTTCTCTACCGGGAAATTCCCAAACTGGTGCACCAACTGGCACATGAAACATGCGAAGGCCGCTGGGTTGCGGTAGGCGGCGGCGGATACGACATTTGGCGTGTCGTTCCGAGGGCTTGGACCATGCTCTGGGCTGAACTTTCGGGGCAACCTTTGCCCGACAACATTCCTCAAACCTGGTTGGATCAATGGCAGCGTGCCGCGCCGGTCGCCTTGCCGACGACATTTCTCGATCCGCCCGATCTATTTCCGCCGATCCCGCGACGGGCGGAAATTGAGGAAAAGAACAAGATCACCGTTCGCCGCATGATGTTGGGAACACCGTTTTTGTTATGACCCCTTTTCCAGCCGTCCGTTCGGAAGATTCCACAAGACGATGTGCCTCGGTACATCGTCTTGTCTTTTTTGCATATTTCCTCCACACAAGGAAAAAACTTTGACGGAAACCTATGAACGAGAGACGAACGGAAGGAGACATTGTCATGACAACATCCGCACTTCGGCCCTATACGACAGTCAGAATCTTTATGTATACTTCCATCTTTTGGCTTTTAATCGGAATGATTGTCGCTCTTTTGGTTGCCGTAAAATCTGTCAATCCCGACTTCCTTGCCGTCAATACCTGGTGGCAGGGCTATTTTACCTACGGCAGACTGCGTCCGATTCATACCAATACGGTCTTATACGGATGGCTGTCGCCCGCTTTTTTTGCTATGTGGTTTTACTTGATTCCCGTACTGACCAAAACCCCTCTGTTCAGTGAACGGCTTGGCGTTTTCAGCGCATGGGGCTGGAATGTGGTCTATGCTGCCGGTGTGGTGATGCTGTTTCTCGGCAGACAAGTTCCCGTCGAATATTCGGAAATGCCGTTGGTCATCGACATTCCGATCATCATCCTTGCTGCCCTCATGTCCTATAATCTGATCCGCACGATCATGAACCGCAAGGAAAAAATTCTGTATGTCACCCTTTGGTACTTTTTGGGAACGATGATCTGGCTGCCCGGCATTTATATTATCGGAAACATCCCCGGAGCCTATGTCTCCGGTATCGCACAGGCATCCATCGCCTATACATGGGTGCACAACATTATCGGGATCTGGTTTACTCCTGTTGGGGTCGGGACGATTTATTACCTGCTGCCGAAACTCAGCGGCAAACCGTTATACAGTCACAAACTGTCGCTGATCGGATTTTGGACGATCGGGACCTTCTATATTTGGAACGGCCCGCATCATTTGATCAACGGACCGATTCCTCTCTGGCTGATGAAGGCAGGAATCATTCCCAGTTTGCTGATGATTATTCCGGTTTGGACCGTATTGGCCAATGTGATCGGCACGATGAAAGGCGCCTGGTACAAAGTGTCGGAAAGTATTGAATTGAAATTTCTGATCACCGGTTCCTTGTTTTACTTCCTTTCCTGCATCCAAGGACCCTTTCAGGCATTGATGGCTCCCAACGCCGTGCTGCACTTTACCTACTGGACTGTCGGACATGCTCACATGCCGTTGTTCGCCGGATTCTCCCTGGTCGCTTTTGCCGGTTATTATTATTCTCTGCCGCGGATCATCGGCCGCCAAATCTACAGCCGGGTGCTGATGAATTGGCACTATTGGTTGTCCGTCCTTGGATTTTTGCTATTTGCTTTTGCCATGTGGCTGGCCGGCATCCTGCAAGGATTTGGCTGGATGGATGGCAATCAAGTGGGAGCCGCTTTTGTGAAAATCGTCGAGTCCCTGCACATCTACCTGATCGCGCGAGCTATCGGCGGAACCTTGATGCTGCTCGGACAAATCGCCTTTGCTTGGAACATATACAAAACGGCGACCGCCGGCAGCCGGGTTCCGACCGAGGATTCCATGCCTGCTCTGCGATAACCCGCCCTGTGCACATCGACTATGACGATAAAGAGGTGAACGGCATTGGCAAGCCAATCTGAAAAAAACATCGGGGTCCTGATGGCAGGTGCCACCGTCCTGTTTCTGATCGGAGTGACCGGAACTTGCGTATTGCCTTTTTTCGATGAGTCCATCAATACGCCTACCGCCTCCGGCAAACTGCGCAACTATCCGGCCAATTCCGCTGAAGCGCGGGGCCGTGTCGTCTACATCCGGGAAGGGTGTTTCTGGTGTCACAGCCAAGCGGTTCGTCCGGTAAAAGCCGATTCCAAACTTGGCCCGGTCTCCGTACCCGGTGATTATTATTACGATTCGCCAGTCTTGATCATGACCCAGCGAACCGGCCCCGATCTGATGTGGGTGGGAAGCCGCTACAGTCCCGAATGGCAGTACCAGCATTTGGAAAACCCTCAGAAATTTTATCAAGGGTCGATCATGCCAAAGTACAATTATTTATCCGAACAAGATAAAAAAGATCTGGTTGCCTACCTGATGAGTTTGAAACCTGCCCCCACTAACCAAGCCGGGGCAGCGGGACAGTCCGGTTCCCAGCAAACCTTGAAGGAAATCCACCGTTGAGGAAGGAGGATATTATGACAGCAGAAGCCTGGATTCTCTTGCTCGTCATCCTGTTTCTCTCGTCAAGTTCCGTATGGATGTACATCTGGGCCAAAAAAGCGGGTCAATTTGACGATGCGGAAGCCATTAAATACCGAATGTTGAACGATGAAGAACGGGAGGGCTATTAATGGCGACCGACGACAGACAAACTCCCCATGATCACGAGCAGAAGGATCGCGAACACATTGAACCGCATGACGACGCGGGATATGAAACCGTATCCGGGATCAAAATGGGACATGCCAAGGTCCCCAAGTTTCTGAAAGCCACCTATATTATCTTGGCCATGTGGGCGGTGTACTACGGCCTAACCGCCACACCGGTGAACGATCGCACCGACGCCAGCACCCCAATGGAACCGACTGCCGAAGCGGGGGCGGAAATATTCTCCACCAGTTGTGCCGGTTGCCATGCCGTTACCGCACAAAAATTGGTGGGGCCGGGTCTTGCCGGTGTCAAGGAACGTTTGGGCGATACCGAGTTGACCAATGTTCTGCACAAAGGACGGCCGGAACGAGGCATGCCCGCTCCCCCCTCACTGGGTCTGAATGAAGCCCAGATTCAGGCATTGAAACTGTATATGGAAACATTAAAGTGAGGTGTGCAGCATGAAACATGTAATAGGTTCTTTTGACAAAAGGGAGACGGCTGAACACTTGATTCAAAGGTTGAC
>JAGVBM010000422.1 GCA_020059765.1 Bacillota bacterium | reverse complement strand
TGTTAAAGCGGTTCAACATTTTCGTCTATACGGGCAGCCAGGCAGATGATGCATTGGTGATGGAAGCGGAATTGGAAGATCTGTACGAAATGAAACTGATTGAGGATGCAGAATATATTCACGCTCGCTTGATTCTGAAACGAGTGAGACCACAGTCGTCTTGACGATCGGCATGGGGATGGTTGGAATCATTGCGACCTGGATCGAATGCTGGAAGTTCCGATTGTTCGACTATTGACGGAGTTTCAAGCAAACAGGTACTATAAGGATAGATAACTGAACGAGCGCTCGGTCGAATGTGCGCGACGGGTTTCAGTCATGAGTGAAAGAGGGGGATGACGTGACGAACAAAAGCAAATCGATTCCTTCATTAGTGAAGGACCAGGAATTGGTTCGTCTGCGTCGGGATCAGATCATCCGAGCCGCAGTCGAGTTGTTTGCGGACAAAGGATTTCACAAGACCACCACACGGGAGATCGCCAGAAAAAGCGGTTTGGGCATAGGCACTCTCTACGAATATATTCAGTCGAAAGAAGATGTGCTGTACTTGGTGTGCGATTTTATTCATACCGATCTGGAACAACAACTGATTGACGAGATGACCCATGAACAGACCGGACGTGAAACGTTGATCAACGCCATCCGGGCTTTCTTTCGCGTCATGGACAATGAACAGGATCGGGTGTTGATCATCTATCAGGAATTGAAATCGCTGCCCAATGAAATGCTTCGTTATGTCTTAGCCAAGGAAGAAGAGATCACCCGGCATTTTGAAAGAATTATCGAGCGCGGGATCACAGACGGATCCCTCCAGATGGAGCCGGGCTCCGTCAAATTGATGGCCCACAACATTGTTGTGCTGGGGGAGATGTGGTCCTTCCGCCGCTGGGTGTTAGGCAAGCATTACTCGTTGGAAGAATACACGGAACACCAAATCTCGCTGCTGCTGCAGAGCATGCAGCAACACCCTGCCGTTCGCAAGTAAATCTTACTTCGCTAAGTAACGAGTTGCCTGCGGGCGGGTGCTTGCTTTCGGAGGGTGTGTCTACCGTGTGTTCGTTTGATTCAACATACAGATACAGTTTGAGGGGGAGGAACGTCAATGGAAACAACAGTCTATCGTCCGACGCACAAGATTCGATTTGTTACCGCTTCCAGTTTGTTTGACGGTCATGACGCTTCGATCAACATTTTTCGGCGCTTGCTGCAAGCGTCCGGAGCGGAAGTGATCCATCTCGGGCACAACCGTTCCGTCGAAGAGGTAGTCAATGCCGCGCTCCAGGAAGACGTGCAGGGGATTGCCATCAGTTCCTATCAAGGCGGACACATGGAATATTTCAAGTATATGTATGATCTGCTGCAGGAAAAAGGGGCGGGACACATCAAGGTCTTCGGCGGCGGCGGCGGGGTTATCGTGCCCGACGAAATCCGTGAGTTGGAAGCTTACGGGATCGTAAAAATCTTTTCGCCGGACGACGGACGACGAATGGGACTGCAAGGGATGATCAATCACATGCTGCGGGAGACCGATTTTCCGACGGTTCGCGATGTGAGTGTGGAACTGGAACAATTGCGGGAGAAAAATACATTGGCGATTGCCAAATTGATCTCACTTGCGGAAGAGGCGGTACATGAACCGGAAGCGGCATCAGCTGCGGAAGCGGTCCTGACGGCTGTCCGGAAACATGCGGCCAATGTGCCGGTATTGGGAATTACGGGAACGGGCGGTGCCGGCAAGTCGTCGTTGACGGATGAATTGGTGCGCCGATTCCTGAACGATTTTCCGGATAAAACGGTGGCCATTCTGTCGGTGGATCCGTCGAAGCAGAAAACGGGAGGTGCCCTGCTCGGCGACCGCATCCGCATGAACTCGATTCACAATTCCCGTGTTTTCATGCGTTCTTTGGCGACCCGACAATCGAAAACCGAACTGTCTTCGGCGATCGGGGAAGCGATCGACGTGGCCAAAGCGGCCGGGTTTGACCTGATCATAGTCGAAACTTCCGGTATCGGACAAGGGGATGCGGGGATCACGGAAATTTCCGATGTGGCCATGTACGTCATGACCAGTGAATTCGGGGCTCCGACCCAACTGGAGAAAATCGACATGCTGGATTATGCCGACCTGATCGTCATCAACAAGTTTGAGCGCAAAGGTTCGAAAGACGCGCTGCGGGACGTGCGGAAGCAGTACCAGCGCAACCATAACCTGTTCCATCTGAAAGATGAAGAATTGCCGGTATACGGCACGATTGCCAGCCAGTTTAACGATCCGGGGACCAATGAGCTGTACAAGTCGCTGATCGAAACGATCAATCGTCAATGCGGCACAGATTGGCAAACCGGGATGCAGGTCAGCGATCAGAAGAGCAGCAAGAATTACATTGTCCCGCCGGATCGCACTCTCTATCTGGCCGACATTGTGAGGACGATTCGCCAATATAAGAAATTCACTGACGAACAGGTGGCGATCGCCCGCAAACTGTACCAATTGACCGGAGCGAAAGAGACACTCTCCCAAGCGGGAACCGACGAATCATTGTTGGTGGCGTTGGATCAGCAGATTGCCCATTTTCAGGGACAGCTGCAGCCGGAGTGCAGACGGATCCTCGACAACTGGCCCGCCTTGAAAGAGACTTATCGGCAGGATGAATTGGTGACCAAAGTGCGGGATAAGGAGATTCGTACCCAACTGTACACCACCTCCCTTTCCGGCCTGCGGATTCCGAAGGTTTCGCTGCCGAACTTTGCAGACTGGGGCGAGATTCTGAAATGGAGTCTGAAAGAAAACGTACCGGGAGAGTTTCCCTATACGGCCGGTGTGTTTCCCTTCAAACGGGAAGGGGAAGACCC
>JAGVBM010000043.1 GCA_020059765.1 Bacillota bacterium | reverse complement strand
CTCCTCCGCTTTCATTTCATCTGTTGAAGTGTCGTCGATATCACCTGTAGCATTTTCAATGATTTGACCACCTGCCAACCCTTCGTTGACCATTCGATCAATATCCATAAACTTGTCGTCACGACCTTCATTCAAGGAATCTTTCTGTTGATTTTTCCTTTTCTTATCCATAAACAACCTCCTGTAAACGCGGATATATCTTACGTTTCCCAGCGCAAAACCGTTGCATTCATGTTTGAAAAATGGTGACAAGCGCAGCTTTTTAAAAAGAATTTTTGGAAACCCTATCGATAATGAAAACGAAATGAAGTATAATACGATTAGAATATCACTTAATGAAACGGTGTTCTAACAGGTGAAACGTTTACCTGAAGTTCGCCGTGAGTTCGTTGAGGGGGGACACCAGTGTCTACGAAGGATCATTATTCTGTACGGAAACAATTGCAAGTCGGCGACAAAGCGTATACGTATTATTCGCTGTCGGCTCTTGAAGAAAAGCAGTTCGGCGAAGTGTCGAGATTGCCTTTCTCGATCAAAGTTTTGCTGGAAGCAGCAGTTCGTCAATTTGACGGAATTGCCATCACGGAAGAACATATTAAAAAAATTGCAAACTGGGCCAAGGAACGTGATGTGAACCAAGAAATCCCCTTTAAACCGGCCCGTATTGTACTGCAAGATTTCACCGGCGTTCCGGCCGTCGTGGATTTGGCTGCGATGCGTGCCGCCATGAAACGCATGGGAAAAGACTCGGAAAAAATCAATCCGTTAGTACCCGTGGATCTTGTAATTGACCATTCGGTCATGGTTGACGCCTTCGGCAGCAAAGATGCGCTTGAAACCAATATGAAGCTTGAGTTTGAAAGGAATGAAGAGCGGTATAGATTTTTACGCTGGGCGCAAACGGCATTTAACAATTTCCGTGCAGTTCCGCCGGCTACCGGTATCGTTCATCAGGTGAACCTTGAGTACTTGGCATCCGTAGCAATGACGAATGAAATCGACGGGGAAACGCAAGTCTTCCCGGATTCCCTTGTCGGTACGGACTCCCACACGACTATGATCAACGGTCTTGGAGTAGTAGGCTGGGGTGTCGGAGGGATTGAGGCGGAAGCCGGGATGTTGGGACAACCGCTGTATTTCGTTACCCCTGAAGTTGTCGGGTTCAAATTGACGGGAACGCTGGCGGAAGGAGCTACCGCTACCGACCTTGCCTTGACCGTTACCAATATCCTGCGCAAGAAGGGTGTTGTCGGCAAGTTTGTGGAATTCTTTGGTCCGGGTGTCAGCACTATGAGTTTGGCGGACAGGGCAACGGTAGCCAACATGGCTCCTGAATATGGCGCAACGATGGGCTTCTTCCCGGTTGACGAAGAAACACTCAATTATCTTCGCCTGACCGGACGCACCGAAGAGCAGATCAAACTGGTGGAAGAATACTACAAGGCGCAAGGCATGTTCCGGACGGATCAAACGAAAGACCCGATTTTCTCGGCTGTGGTTGAATTGGATCTGTCCCTCGTCGTACCTTCGCTTGCGGGTCCGAAACGTCCGCAAGACCGTGTCGAACTAAGCGCCATGAAAGAAAGCTTCGACGCGATCGCACGTACACCGATTGAAAAAGGCGGCTTCGGCTTGTCCGATGAAAATCTGCAGCAAGAAGTAAGCGTCGAGCACCCGACTGGCGAAAAATCAGTCCTGCGCAACGGAGCTGTCGTGATTACCGCCATCACAAGCTGCACCAACACTTCGAACCCGAGCGTTCTGATTGCGGCGGGATTATTGGCGAAAAAAGCGGTCTCCCTCGGATTGCAAAAACCGGCCTATGTGAAAAGCAGCCTAACCCCCGGTTCGCGGGTCGTGACCGATTACTTGGTAGAAGCAGGACTGATGGACGCTTTGGAAGCGCTCGGTTTCCATGTAGCCGGATATGGTTGCGCAACCTGTATCGGGAACTCCGGTCCGCTGCCGGACGAGATCAGCCAAGCGATTGCCGATCATGATTTGACAGTAGCTTCCGTTCTTTCCGGCAACCGGAACTTTGAAGGACGGATTCATCCGCAAGTGAAAGCCAACTACTTGGCCTCGCCGCCTCTGGTTGTTGCCTTTGCACTGGCGGGAACCGTCGACATCGATATGGCGAACGAACCGATCGGCTATGGACATGACAATAAACCGGTATACTTGAAGGATATCTGGCCGTCTTCAGAAGAAATTAAGGAAGCGATCCGGCAAGCGGTTCGTCCGGAATTGTTCAAGCAGCGTTACGGAAACGTATTCACCGGAAACAGCGTATGGAATGTAATCGATGCACCAACCGGAACCTTATATAACTGGGATGAACAATCCACGTATATCCAGGAACCGCCTTTCTTTACCGAACTGGGTGATGAATTGCAGCCGATTCAAGACATTACCGGGGCAAAAGCACTTGCTCTGCTGGCCGATTCGGTCACAACCGACCATATTTCTCCGGCCGGAAGCATCAAAGCGGACAGTCCTGCAGGCTTGTATCTGCAAAACCATGGTGTCAAGCCGGCAGACTTCAACTCGTACGGTTCCCGTCGCGGTAACCATGAAGTGATGATGCGGGGCACCTTCGCCAACATCCGGATCCGCAACCAAATGGTGGCGGGAACGGAAGGCGGTTTTACCAAATATTTGCCGACAGGCGAAGTCATGCCGATTTACGATGCTTCCATGAAGTATCAGGCTGACAACACGCCGCTGGTCGTAATTGCCGGCAAGGAATACGGTACCGGCAGTTCCCGTGACTGGGCGGCAAAAGGTACGTATCTGCTGGGTGTCAAGGCGGTTATCGCGGAAAGCTTTGAGCGAATTCACCGCAGCAACTTGGTGGGCATGGGTGTTCTTCCGCTGCAATTTATTGAAGGACACAGTTGGAAGTCGCTTGCTCTCACCGGTGACGAAACTTTTGACATTGTCGGGTTGTCCGATCAAGTACAACCGGGTCAAACAGTCAAAGTCCGAGTCACCCGTCCGGATGGCACCACCTTTGAGTTTGACACGATTGTTCGTCTCGACAGTGTGGTCGATATCGATTATTACCGCAACCGCGGCATTCTGCAGAAGGTATTGCGTCAGCTTGCCGAATGATCCTTGGTTGACAAATAAGGTTCCCATTGTCCGTCAATGGGAACTTTTTTCGTAAGCCGTATTACGGTGAAACAAAAGAGGAAAAATATATAATGAGTGTCGAAACGAAGGTTATGCCACTTTGGGCATATAATGGTACCCCTGAACGGGTATACCTATGGCGTACATCGTGGCACAAAATATCAAAGGGGGGAACAAGATGCTGATTTCCGATGATGTTCGGAAGGCGGTTCAAGAACGTTTCGACAAATTGAACCAGCCCGTAACGATGGTGTACTTTGAATCATCGTTAGATTGCGAGTACTGCCCGACCACCAAACAATTGGTCACTGAGTTGAGCGAATTGACGGACAAACTTTCGCTGCAAGTTCACAACTTGCACGTTGACACGGAAGCGGCCGCCAAATATGGCGTCGACAAAGTTCCGGCGATTGTGCTTTTGGATCAGGATGAAAAAGATTACGGCATCAAATTCTACGGAATTCCGAGCGGATACGAGTTTGGAACATTGCTCGAAGATATTGAAATGGTTTCCAGCGGTTCGTCCGGATTGTCTGCCGATTCCATTGAGAGACTGAAAGGATTGACGAGTGACGTTCACATTGAAGTGTTCGTCACACCTACCTGACCTTATTGCCCGGCCGCGGTGCGGCTCGCGCATATGATGGCTTTCGAAAATCCGCACGTACATGCTGAAATGATCGAAGCCAACGAGTTCCCGGAACTCTCCGACAAGTACAGTGTTTTCGGTGTTCCGAAAACAGCAATTAACGGCGGCAACTTTCTTGAAGGTGCAGCGCCGGAAAAACAATTTGTCGATCGGGTTTTGCAATCTGTAAAATAATCAAGATCCTCGGATTTTGATCAAGCTGAAGGCCGACATCCAGGTGGATGTCGGCCGTTTATGCACTTGGCGGCGGAAATTTTGGGCAGACTCGAATTTTTACTTTATGGCAATATAAATGTCAACTTGGGCTTTATCGGGATTCAGGCTTCTTTCATCGTACAGTTCGAAGTCAACCGTATAGGCTCTTTCCAGTTTCGAGTTCTGAAACCAGTCCCAAATAAATGCCCAAGCAGCCTGAACGACTTTTCCCACCGGTCCTTTTTCCGTAGTGAATACGGCATATTTGCCTTGGGGAATGGTTCGTGCCGCCATATCACGGGGGATTTCGTCAATACGAGTTACTTGAGAACCCAACAGTACCATGTATTGGCCGACAACCCCGTTCTCATAATCGGTGTAAATGCAAACGATTGGACTGTGTTCGACTTTGTTTGGAATGGTGTCATTCAAGTTCTCTCCCATGAATCTTTGCCACAGCGTGGGTATGACTCCGACACCGTTCATTTCTTTCTCATTGGTGGTCCGGGAATCAATCCCGATGATTGCCATCTGATCCAATGGAATGATTTTAGGGTTCATGAACAATACCTCTTTTAGGAATTTTATTACTTACAATTTACACGATAAACATTTATTAATCAACCTGACTTCAACACTACGGGTTCCTGATGTGAATTTTCATATCGGAACCCGGAAATTAATCTGAACGCGCGCCTCTCCCGGCGCGCGTTGCCGCTCTACAAGTAAATGTACTGTGAAGAAAATCCATATGGAAGACTATGTTTCGCGGATTTCATTTTATAGGTTGTGTAAAGAATTTATAAAATGAACTATTCGACAAAAAAAGACATAGACAAGTATCTGTGAAGAATGCTACATTAACATCGATAACAGAAATTCCCTGCAAGTTAGTTTAGTAACAACGTTTACAATTGCATATTCAATGCTATAAATCAGGTAATAAAAGGAGTAAACGGTAGCTTGGCGGCAGCGTTTACTCCTTATTGGAACTACACTATACATTGATAGTGTGTCCATCTATGATTTTAACAGCCTTGCTTTATTTTTGCTAGTGTTTTTTAGTTGAACCCGCCGCCAAATAGCGGCGGGCTTTTGTGTTTCTGCGCGCCTAGGCAGATCTCAGGCGAGTCTCGTATGAAAGAGGATTGCACAAAGGCTGTTGTTCATAAGGAGTTGGTGGGGTATGCCACAAACCGGCAGTTTGGACCAAATGTCGTTTGAAACTGCTTTACTGTCTGATGTGAAACGGCATGAACTAAAGTTGAATCCCTATTTGGGAGCCGGCAATTTTCTCCATGTTGCTTATTCAATTAACGAAAAGCGAGGGGTGCCGATTATCCATTCGGATGTCCCTTTCCAAGTGCTTGGCGGTCAGAGCTGCAAGGTATTGTCCATCGCCCAGCTAAAGGAAATTGCGGCATGTTACGGAGCATGGTACATCGCTCGCGGAGTCAAGCCGATGGATCCAGTTGGTGTGTATTTACCGGAAGGAATTGCGTATCTGATTCATTATGTGGCGCTTACCGGAATCGGTTCGATTCCCGTTCTGACAAATGGCGCCATGCCTGCGGACATAGCCGCACAACATTTCAAACGCGTAGGTGCGGTTGGCATTATCACCGATCAGGAACGTCAAGAAAGTCTTCAAGCCTTTTGGAGAGACGAGGATCTGTACTTCCTCGCCAGCGTCGAGGAGGTGGAGGGAGAAGATCCCGAGATCCTTTCTCGCTGGTACCCTTACCAGCACGATTTTAACGATCCTGTAATGATTACGCACAGCTCCGGCACTACTGGCGCACCCAAGCCGGTGTTGTTGCAGCACGGATCATGGTTTCACGGCATACGGCACTTGTTGGGACTGGATATAGCACAAGGAGCTGAGCGCTACTTATCATCCTTGCCATCTTCCCATAATGCATCCATCGCATATTCCATGCATGCAATTCTGACCGGAGCGAATCTGCTGATCATGTCTGACCGAAGCGGTCCGGCAGTCGCCAGGGCGATCGAATCTTTCCGACCCTCCACTGTTGTTTCCTTTCCACAGACGTACGTTGAATTGGCGGGATTAGAACTGGATCAGTATGATCTTGGTTCCGTAACAGCCTGGATCAACAGCGGCGATGCGGCGCATGAGCCCCATATCCGCAGACTGGTTGAGCACGGGTACCACTATCGGGGCAAGGAGCGGATAGAAGGTTCCCAGTTCATTGACGGCCTTGGTTCCTCGGAAATGGGGCATTCAAGTTTCCGTATCATCCACACCCCCTATACGAACAACTATGATCGCTGCATCGGACTTCCGCAGGAGTGGGTGGAAGCCGTTGTGTTGGATGAAGACGGCAACGAACTGCCGATTGGAGAAGTAGGCATGTTGGGGGTTAAATCCCCCAGCATTACCGGCGGTTACTGGAATAATTCGGTGCTGTCCTATAAGAGTCGTTTGCGTGGGTATTGGCTGACGGGTGATTTGGTATACCGAGACCGGATGGGATGTTTTTACCACTTGGACCGTATCACAGACGCCATACGGACCCGACAGGGAATGTGTTACAGTCTGCAAACCGAAGAACATATCCTAAAGAACAATCAAAATCTTGCGGAATGCACGGTGATTGGCGTCTCGGACACTGAAGCGGAAGCGGGGTATCAGAAGGTGATCGCCTTTCTTGTGCCAACTCAGAGTTGCAGCATGAGCGAAGAGGAATTCCTGATGGAGATCAACAACGAGCAACGCAAAGTGGGAAGACCTTTGCTCGCTGCAGTTCACCTTCTGGATGCCTGTGAGATTCCTGTTGGTGTCACCGGGAAGGTCCTGAAACGGGTGCTGCGGGAACGGTATAAGGAAAAACTATTAATTTGAATGAAATGAGGGGTAATCATGGCGGAACATATCTACGAATACCAAGGAAACTGGCAGGGGGGGCTGACGGATGGCACGGGTACATTTCAGGCTGGAGCACTTCAATCAGCATTCTCTGTTCCTTCCGATATGCGAGGAAGGGGAGAAGGGACAAGCCCGGAGGAACTGATTCTGGCTGCGGCCGGAAGCTGCTATCTCATAACTCTTTCGGGCATCATGCAGTTCCAACGGATCCCGGCAAAAGATTTCAAAATCAAATCCAAAGGCGTTTTTACAATGACCAGTAATGGTCCGGTGATGTCTCGTCTGGAACACTATCCGGAAGTTTATGTTGCAAGTGAATTGTACGAAACCGTGAGTGAGCAAGTGCTTTCCTGCATCAAAATGGCTAAGCAAAACTGTCTCATCTCAAAAGCAATTGCGGGGAATGTGACGGTGACTGCAAAGGGAACCGTACACCCTGCTTGAACGCTGAAAATTATAGAACGAAACGATTCGGATGTATGACGACAGATACGGAGAATGTGAGGTGAGAGGATGTCTTATTTGGAGGCAGTTTCGAGATTCGCGGCTGTTGCGGGAGGAATCCGGTCAGGGTCTTGGAGGACTATCAAGGCAACCCTCTCCGGAAAAGATACCAAAAAAATTCTCGGTGCGCTAAGCGAACAAAACGGTGTGTCCGAACCCTCCATTCTGCTGGCAGGTTTCTCTATGCTTTTGCACAAGTACATGGAAATGAACTTCTTTTGTATACAGATGTCTCCAGTTCCTCCCATTCAGGCAAAGGGTGTTTTTCTCTTGGACTTTCCGATTACGCAATCTTCGAGCATCAGCCAAGTGTCTCAAGTGATCGAACAACGGCTAAGAGAATTGGAGACCGAAACGTGTCAGCCGGAACTGCACTCGAAGACTTCATTCCCCCCATTCTTCGTCAGTATTCACAAGGCTGAAGTTGTCGACAATGACAGAGAACTGATTGAGTATCCTGATCAGACGGTTTTGGGACTTGTCTGTTTCATCGGAGACCATGCAAGCGACATCAAACTCAGCTATCGGGAAGATGCCCTTGACAGTTGGTTTGCCGAACAAGTTCTGCATCACTTCCTAGTCATATTGGATTCCTGGCTCAACTCACCCAGTATATCTGGCGAACGACTGATGCTGCTTAATGAGACGGAGAAAAAACATCTGCTTGAATTTTGCCAGGGAGAAAGTCGTCCTTATCCTTTTCATAAGAAACTCTATCAATTGTTTGAAGAACGTGCCGCAAGGTTCCCTGACCGAATCGCTCTGATTGGTCAGTGTGAAGATGGCAGAATGGAACGAATGTCTTATCAAACTGTTAACTTTCGCGCAAACCTTTTGGCATACCGGCTGCTGGAACTTGGGGTAACAGCCGATGCAGCGGTCGGGGTGCATCTGAAACGCTCGGTGTATCTTGTAATTGTTATTTTGGCGATATGGAAGGCGGGCGGAGTATATATTCCGCTTGATTCTACTTACCCAGATGAGTACCTCCGCTTCATTCTGAACGATACGAACGCAGCGGTTCTCATAACGGAGGAAGAATCCTCTTCGGTATATGCTTCCAAGAACATCCCAATACTCAATCTTGCAGAAATCGACTGGTCATTGAGCCTTGAGGGTTTGGCGAACCCGATTAATAAGACACAAACGACAGACACGTGCCTCATCATGTATACCTCTGGCTCCACCGGAAAACCGAAGGGCGTCAAACATTGCCAAATTCAGATCCTCAACCGTCTTTACTGGATGTGGGAGGATTACCCTTTTCAAGAGGGTGATGTAATTGCCCAAAGATCACCTATGAACGTCATGCCCTCGATCTGGGAATTGCTTGGCGGCCTGCTTTTCGGTCTGCCAACGGTTATCGTTCCCGACCAGATGATAAGGAAGCCTCCAGAATTGGCGCAATATCTCGCAGAGCAAGGAGTAACGCACATCACTTTTACTCCAACCCTGCTGAGACTGTTACTCGCTGCAAAGAATCGGGCCGCCATATGGCCGAACCGTTTGCGGATGGCCATTATCGGAGGCGAACATGTAACCGATTCGCTTTACCGCAGCTTTCGGGATTCGTTTCCAAACACCGTCCTAGTAAACGACTTCGGAGCGACCGAAGTCAACACCATCTTGCATGCAAAAATTGTGCCCTCGCAACACGAGGAGATCCGTCATGTCGGATACGTGCCAATTGCCAATGTTGCCGTGTATGTGTTGGATGACGCTTTGCAGCCTGTGCCTTATGGAGTAAAAGGCGAACTGCACGTTTCCGGTGCGTGTCTAGCGCAGGAATATTTGAATCTGCCGGAAGCAACCAGTGAGCGGTTTCTTGTGTGGCAGTACGAAGAGACAGTCCCAGTCCAGCGTTTGTACCGAACAGGTGACATGGGGTATGTGACCCCTGACGGTTGCATTCATATCACGGGCCGTAGGGATCATCAGGTGAAAGTGAATGGGATGAGGGTTGAACTGGGTGAGATTGAAGAGATATTAAGAAGCCATCCGGGCATAGACGAGTGTGCGGTAGTAGACCGGCAACTCGCAAACGGTAAAACTGTCTTGCACGCATACTTGACGACGAACACCGGGCGTGTATTGGAATCTGCCCAATTGCACGCGTTCCTCCATACTCAATTGCCAATCTATATGATTCCCAGGCGATTTGAATGGCTTGACGAACTGCCGAGACGGCCAAATGGAAAAGTTGACAGAATTGCCTTGCAGCAGAAGACGTTTAGTTTGGATGCGAACAGGGGGTGGATAACGGAAATGGCTTCTCTTGGAACAATCAAACGACAACTTCGCAGGACAGCGGCCGATTTGTTGGAGGTACCCCCCGAAGAGGTCCGCGATCGTGATGCATTTGCGGTTCTGGGTTTCGACTCCGTTTCTCTGATCGAATTTGCGCATCTTTTGTCTGAAGAGTTCAATCTTTCTTTATCCGTATCAACCTTTTTTGATCACCCCAATATTGAAAAATTGGGCCAGTTCATTGCAGAAACCTTGGGGGAACCATCAGAACGGCACATTGTTCAAACCGGGTCTGGCGTGAACCTGACATCCGCAAAAGACAATGTGTATGAAGGGAAGCCAGACAACGTTGGTATGAAGGCAGAGGGTTCTCTGCCCGAAATTGACAGAAGCGCGATTGCCGTCATTGGCATGAGCGGACGTTTTCCCGGTGCGAAAACGATTGGCGAGTTCTGGTTGAATCTTTGCAACGGTTTGGAGAGTATCACTGAGGTACCGAATGACCGCTGGGAACCGGAGTCGATTTTTGATCCTGATCCTGCAAGTGAAAGACGCTCATACAGCAAATGGGGAGGGTTTTTGCAGGACATTGATGAATTTGAGCCGCTCTTCTTTACCCTTTCACCCAGTGAAGCCCGGTTCATGGATCCGCAGCAGCGTCTTTGTCTGATGGAAGCTTGGCGGGCTCTTGAAGATGCGGGTTACACGGCTGATAACCTCCCTTCACGCGAAGTTGGGGTATTTGTCGGTGCACGTGAAGCTGACTATCCGAAGTTAATCGAATCCGAACGGGTTCCGCCGAATGCCGAAACCCTTCTGGGGAACGATATCTCACTGCTCGCGGCAAGAATTTCTTATGTCTGCAATTTGCAGGGCCCCAGTTTGGTGGTCAATACAGCATGTTCATCATCTCTGGTTGCCCTTCATTTGGCCTGCCAAAGTCTGCGGACTGGAGATTGCAAGATGGCATTGGTGGGAGGAGTCAGCGTAACCAACGATCCCGATTTTTACGTTGCCACCAGTAAATTGAATGTCTTTTCTCCCACTGGTCACTGCCGTGCATTTGATGACAGCGCAGATGGTTTTGTACATGGAGAAGGAGTGGTGTTTGTCGTGCTCAAGCCGTTGCCGGAAGCTCTGGCGGAGGGCGATCACATCTATGCGGTGATTCGCGGGACGGCGATTAACCAGGACGGTCGTTCCAATGGGATCACCGCCCCCAGCGGAGCAGCACAAAATGCCTTGCAGGAGACGCTGTACCGTCGATTGGAGATTGATCCTGACACGATTGGATATGTGGAAGCGCATGGCACCGGGACGCGTTTGGGCGATCTGATAGAAATGCAGTCTTTGACCAAAACGTTTCGCCGATTCACACAGCGAAAACAATATTGTGCAATTGGTTCGGTCAAGACCAATATCGGGCACCTGACGGCTGCAGCAGGTCTCACCGGACTTGTCAAGACGGTTCTTTCCCTTTATCACGAAGAAATGGTTCCGTCGTTGAACTTCCAGAAACCGAATTCTCTTGTTGATTTTGCCGACAGTCCTTTTTTCGTGAACACTCAAAGGCAACCTTGGGATGGTCCTCCAGGTCGACTTCGGAGGGCCGCATTGAATTCGTTCGGTATTGGAGGAACCAATGCTCACTGCGTACTGGAAGAAGCGCCAACGATCCCAACAAATGGGAGTGCCAACAAGCCTGCCTATCTGATACCCGTTACAGCTCGTACGGCGGCATCGCTCCACCGCAGGTTGACTGAGCTGTTGGAATGGCTCGGTGAGAACAACAATCGCCATTCGCTCCGTGACGTTGCCTTTACGATGCTTGCCGGGAGGAAATTTTTTGACAACGGATATCTGTTCGTTGTCACCAGCTTGGAAGATCTGGAAAGCCAGATCAGGACCTTTGCAAACGGGAGCCCGTCGTATGTCCATCGAGTAAGCGCCGCCAATCCGTCAGACGAACTCCATTTGCAAGGCAAACGGCTTCTCGCCGAGTCAAGGAAAGGTTCTGTCTTGCCTGTCCAGTATGTTGATTTGCTGCATCGTTTGGCCCGGTTGATTGCTGATGGGTTTCGTCCGGATTGGAAGGAGTTTTTCCTCGGCGAACCTGTCCGTCGGGTTCCTATGCCAGTCTATCCCTTCGACACGCAAAGCTGCTGGGTATCTACCCGCAAGCAGCCTGCATGGGCTCCGCAAGGTGCGGAGACGAAACATCCTTCTCCGGAAAGCTTGCGCATACCGAGTGGACAGGATTTTTCTCCTGGCGCGTGGATCAGCATTCTGGCAGAAGCGGCAGGAGAACAACTGGGCATGGACGCAAGCCTGATTCATCCGGAGGAATCTCTTGAGAAATACGGTTTCGATTCTGTGAAGGCTCTCGCCCTCAAGTATAAGCTTGAGAATCAATTGGGTGTAGAAATTCAGGTAGCGGATCTATTGGAATTTCCCAGTTTGCGAGCGATGGCGGAAAGGCTGGCGCCAATCCATGGAGGATCTGTTACGCAGAATTTTCATACCAACAGCTTGCATAGAGCTGACCTCGTTGAAGGTTTCATAGAAGACTCTATTGATCTGTCAACCCTTTCGGAAGAAGAACTGAACGAGATTTTTGCTTATCTGCATCACAAGGTGGGTGTGCCGAATGAAGGATAACGATTTTTCAAGACTTACCAAAGAAGCAAAGATTCAACAGCTGTTGTCCATGCGTCAACAGGTTAAAGGAAGCCAATCACAGTCGGAAGATGGCGCAGCAAACAGGCTTCTGCCCATGTTGGCACAGCAGCCTGAAGATCTGTACAAACCGTTTCCTCTGACCGATATCCAGGCTTCGTATTTTGTCGGCAAGCAATTGTCGGATGTGGACCCGGTAGGTGGTCATACCTACTTGGAGTTCCTGGTGTCCGACCTTGACATCATTCGCTTGGAACAGGCATGGTCTCGCTTGCTGCAGCACCACCCCATGCTGAGGGCATGTGTGGGAATTGATGGACAGCAACGGATACTGGAGGAAATTCCACCCGCCAAGTTCATTCAATACGATTTGCCCCAGACCAATCAGTCAATCGAGACCCACCTGCATTTTGTACGCGAGGAAATGTCTCACAAAATATATTCACCAGGTGCTTGGCCTCTGTTCGACATTCGAGTAACGCGTATCGGCCAGTCGGACTATCGGGTGCATGTAAGCATGGATTCGTGGATTGTTGATGGCACCAGTGCAAACATAATTTACAACCAGTGGCGCACACTCTACGAAAATCCCGGCATCGAACTGTCGGAAATTGACATGACGTTTCGGGATTTTGTCCTGAGTATGGAAGCATTCAAAGGGAGCCCGGGTTATCAAAAGTGTGTGGTTTATTGGGCAAGCAAATTGGCTGATTTTCCAAGATCTCCTGCTCTTCCGTTTCATTCGCCTGAGACGGTGAGACAGAACCCGAATGCGTTTGAACGGCGCCGACTGTCTTGGGAGCTTTCCCCGCTCTTATGGAAGCGGTTGAAAGCGTGGCTGAAAACCAAAAATGTCTCTCCAACCGCGGCACTGCTTACATTATTCGCCGAAGAGCTTCGAGCCTGGAGTTTGAATGACCGCTTTGGTCTGGTATTGACACTGTTCAACCGTCCGCCGTTGCACCCTCATATCGGGCGAGTAGTCGGGGCGTTCACCTCGTCCGGGATCTTTGTGGCAGGCTACAATCCCGCAGAGACCCTGCT
>JAGVBM010000025.1 GCA_020059765.1 Bacillota bacterium | reverse complement strand
TTATTAACGATTCCCGTTTTTTTTGCTGGTATAGAGCCATAATATCTCGCGTGCGATTTGTTCTGCTCGAACCTGCCAACTCTCGCTTGCTGCAACAGATTGCCTCCCGGCAATCTTCTCCGGAATACGGTCATCCAACAGTGCTTCATCAATGTGCTGAAGAAACTCTTCTTTAGTCCTTCCCAGACGAACATGCGGATAGCGGCGAACTTCGGGCAGATCGGTTGAAATGACGGGCAGACCCGCCGCCAGGTATTCATATAGTTTGACAGGATTAGCGGCTCGGGTTACATCACGGATCTGAAAGGGAATGATCGCCGCATCAAACTGACGAGCGAAAGCGGGCAGTTCCTCGTAGTTACGATTGCCCAGCCAGAGAACATTGCTTGCCTGAAGAAGAGACTCCGGGATGGCAGTGGTGATTTGTCCGACAAAGGCAAACAGGCAGTCAGGCCGTTGTTTTGCAAGATAGGCAAGCAAATCATAATCCAGCCAGCTGGCTACCGCCCCCCAGAACCCGATCACCGGAGCGGTAGACCCGCACAAGGTTCCGGCTGTTTCTTCATGCGGCAGGCGTCGAAGATCCGGATTCGAAGCTGCCGCAAAGTGGTTGTAATCGGCTGCATTTCGCACCAGCATGACATGTGGATGTTTCCCTAAGGCGTCATCATAAATCACCTGTGAAGCACAAAGAACCAAATCAGCTTCCTTGATTTTTCTGTCATGCCATTCTGCATAAGCGGCAAATTCATCCACGCTGGCATCTGCAATATCGCTCACCACCAACGATAACTGGAAACGCGGCAGCAGATCAACATAGGGACCGTGCGTCAGCCACATGATGTATTCTTGATCCAGCGGCAGGGCATCAATGTCTTGGCAGATGACGAAGTGAGCATTCAATCTGAGAAAGGGCTTGCTTTTATCTTGCGTAACATTGCAATACATGACATCAAAGCCAAGCAGGCTCAAGTGATACAACAATTGCTGCGGGCGCTGCCGGTGATCGTGAAAATCAAAACACGGAAGGTACAAAATCGGAGGCAGGGTGTCACTCATCAAGCATTCCTCCCTTCATTCACAAAGTGTCAGGAACCGGAGATCACTTGCCGCAGAATCAATCGGTTGACCGCTGAATGATCGTGCCTTCGCTACAAATACATGTAAAAGACCTACAAAAGGTGCGATCCGGTTGGGGAATTGGGCATGGGTTTTGGAAAACCAGTCATACGCTTCATCATATTCGCCGCAATCGCAAGCAAACATCCCGGCTGCCAACATTTCAGGATAAGTTAATTTGTCTTGTCTCGTTTTGCAGATGGAAACCAGTTGCCATTTGACGGCTGGAGGAGCTTGCTGCAATCCGTAGAGCATGTGGATTGGCAGCCGTGCTCCGGCAAACCCGGCCGGAATTTGACTTTGCAATCTGAGAAAACCGTCCCATGCCCCCACCTGCAGCAAAGCCTCTTGACACTTGCGCAAAGTCTGCTCAGATATATTTCCCATTTTATTATCCTCTTTCAAAATCTCCTCGATCGAGGAAAAAGACGAATCGAGAATGGACAAGTGTTCAAACTGTTTCATGGCGGAGTGACTATCACTTGCTTTTACGGCAAGGGCCCACAAGACAAGATGGCGAAGTGCTGTCCGGCTTGATTGACAAACGGCTTCTGCCCGATTCTCCTGATTCTGTTGGGTCAAGAGAACCGCTTCCAGCATCGGATCCGATGGTTTCACTATATCTTGACACGTCAAAATCCGCATGGCGAAATCGGGATTCCGGCCGTTTACCGCAGTTTGCAGCATGAGGTTCCACACAATTTCCGGGATACGATTCCGGTGTTCCGCGAGGTAATTTAACAACTCTTCCGTATCGCCCAATAAGAACGCGATGTTCGGCAAACGCCCCCAGACAGGCAGATATCCCGGATGATGGGACAATGCTTGCATATAATGAGTTTTCGCTTCGCTCCATAAATACAAATACTCACAGGTCAATCCCGCCAGATAGTGGGATCGATATGTCCCGGAACCGGAAGACGACGTGTATTTGTAAGATGCATTCCCTGTCTGAATCGCTTGCAAAAAAATCGAATAGGCATCCTGATATTGTTCCCGATCCATCAGCATCATCGCTTTCAGTTCCAGCAAGTCCGAGAAATCTGGGTAGAAAAGCAAAGCTTCATCGATTACATGCACTGCTTCTTGTTTGCGACCGGTTTCTCGCAAGGCATAAGCCGTTTTTAAGAGCAGATCCGAATCATACCCGCTGAATACGGGCACGCGGGGAAGTACGGATTCAAATATGACCAGTGCTTCGGCGTATTTTTCCCGTTGAAAATACTCGGTTCCAAGAGCATATTGAAGACGAAGATCATGCGGATTGCGCTTTAGGGCCCCCTGAATGATTTTCAAATTTCTCACGTTCTTTTTTTTGCGGTGAATGACTTCATCAAGATACCCGTAATGTCGAACGGTGATTTCAGAAAATTCGATCCGCGCATCCGGGATTGTCAGAATGGCGGGAGGCACTTCTTCATGAATGCTGCTTGTGAAACGAATTGCCGGATGGTTGCGGAATAAGCGGCAGACAGAATCTATCACATACTCTCCCGTTGATAGTGTTCCCACGTAATTCTTCATCTTTACAAAATAGCCGTATACATCTTCCTGCTGCATTAAGTGATTTAGATACTCGTCATCCGGTTCTTCCAATTCTTCGTCGGCATCCAGAACAAGAATCCATTTTTTTGTTGCCTGTTTCAGTCCCTCGTTTCGAGCTTTGGCAAAGTCATCTTCCCATGGCACCGTGATCACAGATGCCCCGAAACGTTTTGCTATTTCTTGGCTTTTATCCGTGGATCCGGTATCCACAACAATCACCTCTGAGACAATGTTTGCTGCAGAGGAGAGACAACGCTCAAGATAATCCGCTTCGTTTTGAACAATCATGCATAACGATATGTCGAAACTCATTGCAACTCCCTCCTTAAAAACCATCCTCATGGGGGGCGGCCAGTCGCGCCTCTTGCACCAAATTGCGAAACCTGGTTGATTGGCTCACTGCTTCCAAATGGGAATCCGCCAGGCTTGCGAGTGTTCGTATGATTTGTTTGCCGGATTCCGGGCTGTCCAGCTTATTCCGCCATTTGTCGATCATACGCAGTACTTCGTCATTTCGTCCATTTTTAAATGCGATTTTTACGGCCAATTGAAGTTCCTCGTTTGAAAGTGAATCTTCTGCGATATGATCATTGCTATGACCTAAAACGTTTCGAGCACTCTTCAAATTTCCTGTTAACAGCTGACTTTTGATTTGCGCCATGGTTTTGAATTCTTTGAATTTCTTTTGTTTCAATTGCTCTGCGAGTGCCGGGATGGATTCCAAGCAATCAGTGTCAAACAAAATTTCAATAATCTTTGCGATGGCGCCTTCTGTTTTGATGTCAAAACGTTCTTTTAGTAAAGAAGTGATTTGCGACTGCGCACCTGTGCACCTCATAACATGAAAGATGCGATACAAGGGAGGATTTAGGCTGGATTTGAAACGGACCGCCCGAATATACCATTCTACCGCGCTGTTGTAATCGCGTGCCGCTTCATGCACAATCCCCAATGCGTAACACGTCTGATAGGTGCCGATTCCGTCTTCCGTATGGTATCCGTTCGCGGAAGGCCCCATCTCAACAGCATGCCGGAAGCAGTTTATCGCTTCCTCGAACTTCCCCAATTGTGTAAAACATGTTCCTTTCACATGATGCAAATCGGTATACTGCGGATAGAGATCGATTCCTTCATTACAAATTCGAATCGCTTCTTCGACCCGTTCGAGCACGAGCAGACAGCGAATTTCATACTTAACCAACAAATGGGCATAACTGGTTGCCACCGGATCAATCAGGGACTTGGCTTTCCGGAAAGC
>JAGVBM010000100.1 GCA_020059765.1 Bacillota bacterium | reverse complement strand
TATTATAGAACGACACTTTATAGGCACTAACGAACAGTGGGAGCAGTGGTTAGATAAAGATAAATAAGAAAACACAGAAGCCTTGAAACAATATTCGATTAATCCATTAACCAGGCACCTGACCAAAGAATTTCCCCACCTTATTGCCAATGCCGCAGGTGGGGGGAAGTGTTGTTATATTTTGCTTTTGCGGGTTGGATGACCAACCCCTCGAGACAGTTGATAATTAATGTATTGATTCAAGCTTATGTTTTCCTCTTTTGCTTTCTCAGACAGAATCCGGTGCAACGACTTTGGAATTCGGATGTTGAGCTTACCTGAGTATTCTTCGGGATCTCGTGCCGGTTCAGGAATCTCGCGTCCGTCCTCTAAAGCGATTTCGATCCACCCTTTTTTAGCATCTTCAATCATTTCCAGAGCATCTTCGACAGACTCTCCTTGACTAAGGCATCCCGGCAACTCCGGAATTTCAACTACGTACCCACCTTCCTTGGCCGGATACAAGACAATTCGATAAGGGAGTCGAAGGTAGTAATCTAAGTTCTTTTTTTCGCTCATTTTTTCTCATCCCCTTTCAACAATTCAATCACCCGCTTAACATAAATTTCCTTGATGTGAGGTCGATGATAGGGAACAGATAATTGTTGGTCATCTCGAGTGTAATAATAATGACTTGATCCACCTTGAGGTTGTCGGCATTTAAAACCAGCGTTTCGAAGAATCTTATCGAGTTCTTCAAATCGAACTTGCTTAGGATTATTTTGAATCTTTTGAAGGAGTTTTTCCAACTTACTCAATGCCCTCACCTCGGTATTATAGTACCATATATGATGGCAAAAATAAAGGATTACCGTTACCCGCCAGGCCAGACGCTTTCAGAAAAAAAACCGCCTAAATCTTCGGCGGCTGGGTGGAGGCATCTATTGATCAGCGGTTTTCAATTCCTTCATACATCGGGTATTTGCCGCACAGTCCGCGAATGCGGTGCATCGCTTCGTTCAGGCTCGGCTGGTCGTTGCCGTTGCGCAAGGTCAGGTTCATAATGTCTGCCACTTCGACCATCGCTTCCTTGTCGAAGCCGCGGGTGGTGACGGCCGGCGTGCCGATTCGGATGCCGCTGGTGACAAACGGGCTTTGCGGATCAAAGGGGATCGCATTTTTGTTGATGGTAATCCCGACTTCATCCAACAAATGTTCCGCTTCTTTCCCGGTCAGGCCGATATTGCGTAGGTCGATCAGCATCAAGTGGTTGTCGGTGCCGCCGGATACGAGATTGAATCCGCGCTCCATCAAGGCGTTTGCCAGGGTTTGGGCGTTGTCGATCACCGCTTGCGAATATTGGGAGAATTCGGGACGCAGCACTTCGCCGAATGCCACCGCTTTCGCTGCGATCACGTGCATCAGCGGTCCGCCCTGGATACCGGGGAAGATTGCCTTGTCGATCTCTTTCGCGTATTGTTCTTTCGTCAAAATCAACCCGCCTCTCGGACCGCGCAGCGTCTTGTGGGTGGTCGACGTGACAAAATCGGCGAACGGAACCGGGCTCGGATGGTGACCGGTTGCCACCAGTCCTGCGATATGGGCCATGTCCACCATCAGGTAGGCTCCGACCGAATCGGCGATTTCACGCAGTTTGGGGAAGTCGATCACCCGGGGATACGCAGATGCTCCGGCGACAATCATCTTCGGCTTGTGCTCTTCCGCCAGCTTGCGAACCACGTCATAATCGATGCGATGGGTCGTTTCATCCACGCCGTAAGGAACGAAATTGTAGTATTGGCCGGAAATATTGACCGGACTGCCGTGCGTCAAATGTCCGCCATGAGCAAGGTTCATGCCGAGCACGGTGTCGCCCGGCTTCAGAAACGCAAAATAGACAGCGGTGTTGGCCTGGGCGCCGGAGTGGGGCTGAACGTTGGCATGTTCCGCGTTGAAAATCTCTTTTACCCGGTCCCGGGCGATGTTTTCCACGATATCCACATATTCGCAGCCGCCGTAATAGCGTTTGCCGGGGTATCCTTCCGCATATTTGTTGGTCAGGACGGTGCCCATCGCTTCCATGACGGCAAGGCTGACAAAGTTTTCAGACGCGATCAGTTCGATTTTGTTCCGCTGGCGGTTCAGTTCTTTCTCCATTGATTCTGCGACTTCTGGATCAATCAGACGAAGATGGTTGGTCATTTTCTTCACACTCCCCTCCCGTTGCCGGGAAACTATGTATTGAGTTCTGCTTCCAAGAGATAAACGGCTCTTGCGCCGCCAATCAGTTTCGGACGGGTGCGGGCCATCGTCAGGTGGGCTTCGCCAATCGTTTTGATGCTCGGGCGCACGGGAACCGCCACGTGCCGCAAGTGCATGCCGATAAACGTATCCCCGATGTCGATTCCCGCATGGGCTTTCACATGTTCCACCACCACCGGCTGCTGCAACCGGCGAAACACTTCCGATGCCACAGCCCCGCCCGCTTTCGGCACCGGGACGACCGTCACTTCTTCCAGCCCGAATTGCCTCATTGTAGTCCGTTCGATGACCAAGGCGCGATTGATATGTTCGCATCCTTGAAAGGCCACGTGGAATCCATATTGATCACGGGCGGCCAGCACTCCGTCCACTATCGCTCGGGCCACCTCGGACGAACCGGCGGTGCCGATGCGTTGACCGATCACTTCCGAACTGGAGGCGCCGATCACGAGAATCTGATCTGTCGTCAGCTGGGCCGCTTCCTGCAGTTCATCGATCACTTGCCGCACCGATTGGGTAATGGCCGCCAAGCCGATCATTTGGAGGTTCCTTCTTCTTTATATTTTTCCTCGATTCCGCGAATCTTGTCCAAGCGGATGAGATGGCGACCGCCGGTAAACTCCGTGGTCAACCAAAGGCGGACGATCTCTTCCGCCAGGCCGGGTCCGATAATCCGTCCCCCCATCGCCAGCACATTGGTATCATTGTGCTCACGGGTCGCTTTTGCGGAAAAGCAGTCATGCACCACGGCGCAGCGCACGCCGGGCACCTTGTTTGCCACTATCGACATGCCAAGACCGGTACCGCAAATCAGGATGCCGCGATCAAATTCGCCCTTTGCCACACCT
>JAGVBM010000236.1 GCA_020059765.1 Bacillota bacterium | reverse complement strand
TCTGTGAAAAGACGAGGATCATACTGAAAACGATCAGCAAAGAAAAGGATCGGATGTTCTGCAAGATGTGTCTCAACATACGTCGTCTCCCCGAAAAATGATCTGATTTCGTCCTCCGTAGTATCCCCTTCGATCATTCTTTTAATAGGCTATTTTTTATTTTGTTCAGGGGAATACTATTGGTGATCAAGGAGGAGATTCCATTGGCAAGACGCGCAACTGTTCTGTTTTTATGGACAAGTTTCATCATCATTACATTGGGCATGGGGATCGGAATTGCGGAGGCGGTCAGAAAGGATCGGTATTATTTTGAAGCGCGCGGAGACATTATTTGGGAAGTGCCGACAAAAGAAAAAATCATCGCCCTTTCGTTTGATGATGGTCCGAATCCCAAATATACACCGGAAATCTTAGATCTGTTACAACAGTACCATGCCAGAGCCACCTTCTTTGTCATTGGTTCCCGTGTTGAGCAATATCCGGATCTTGCAAAACGGGAAGTGCGGGAAGGGCATGAAATAGCCAACCACACCTTTCATCATAGCAGAATAAGAAAATTATCTCCCGAAGAACTGCGGGAAGAAATTGAGAAAACGGGTGCGACGATTGCATCGGTCACCGGTCAAACTCCGCACCTGTTTCGTCCGCCGGGAGGGTATTATGACGAGACGATCGTCAACACGGCCAAAGAAGCGGGGTATAAAGTGATCATGTGGTCCTGGCATCAGGACACGCGTGATTGGAGCCAGCCGGGAACGAACAGAATTGTCAATCTGGTCCTATCCAACGCAAGAAATGGGGATATCGTGCTGTTTCATGATCATGGCAGAAATCGGCTGCAGACAGTTAACGCATTAAAACAAATATTGCCTGAACTGCAGCACAAGGGGTATCAATTCGTTACCATTTCCGAATTGATTCAGATCAAAAACGGGAGCAAGCCTCCTTTACCATCCGCGACCAACAACCCTCAGTGATCCGCTTGCCGCAACAATCATCACGACAAGCTTCTATTCTTACTTTTGCTTTTGCGGTTCCACATTGAAATAGGTATCCAACATTGTTTCCGCGATCGGTCCCCACATTTCATAAGAATGAGCACCCGACGGCCCGTCCGGTACAATCACGGCAATCGCGATTTTCGGTTGATCATAGGGCGCAAACCCTAGAAACAGAAAGTTTTCCGATCCCGTGCCCGTTTCCGCAGTTCCTGTCTTCCCCGCGATTTGATACGGTTTTTGTCCAAATATATAGGAAGCCGTACCGTACGGCGCATGAGTGACCTGCCACATGCCTTCTTTCACATAATTCAGTTGCTCCATGCTGAAGGAAACGGTGTTCAATACTTTCGGTTCCGCTTTCTTTACCACTTGTTGATTCGCATCCACCACTTCTTTCACCAGATACGGCTGCATTCGCTTGCCTCCGTTTGCGATCGTGCTGACGTATTGAACCAACTGCAGCGGCGTGAACGTCTCTTTTTGTCCGATCGCCATAAACGGAAGATTGATCGCCTCGTATTCTGAATAGTTGACAGCGCCGACATCCTCATAAGGCAGATCGATTCCTGTTTTCACACCCAACCCGAACTCTTTTTGATACTGTTTGAATTTCTCCACAGCCGGTTTATCGTAGTTGTTCATCCAGTTTTCCAGGCTGATTTTCCCGATCAGGCTGTGCTGTGCGAGCCGCATCGCCACGGTATACATATAAACGTTGCTGGACTTCGCCAGCGCCTCTTTCCCATCGTTCAAGCCAAGTCCCGTCGTCCACGATTTCGCCCGAAAACCGGCAATGTCCTTGTAACCGGGGTCAAGAATTTTCTCCTCCGGGGTAATGACTCCCTCTTTCAATCCAACCATCGTGGTCAACATTTTCACTGTCGATCCGGGAGCCAACGACTCGACCGCATAGTTGAAATGCGACTTCAAATACGCATCGTACTCCTGATTCGACAAGCCGTTAATCCATTGATTCGGGTCAAAAGTCGGGTAGCTGGCCATAGCCAAAATTTCTCCCGTGCTGGGGTCTATGGCGACTGCCGCCGCGTGTTTCACTTTGCTTTTCATTTGCAAATCCTTGACCCGTTCGGCCAATGCCTGTTCTGTTGCCTGCTGCAATTTCTTGTCGATCGTCAATCGCAGATCGGCACCGGGAACAGGTTTCTTCTCGATTACATTTTGCTGAGTATCGCGATGAATCGGGTCACCGTTAATATTCACCTCAACTCGTGTGGCCCCGTCCTCCCCTTTCAAATAGGATTCATACTGGGCCTCCAACCCGGTGTATCCGACACGGTCTGTCAAACGATAACCTTTCCCATCGTATATACTGCGATTTTCTAGGGTAATCGGCCCCATATGCCCGATTAAATGAGCGGCAAAACTGTTATACGGATAATCCCTCATCGCTTCCGCCACCACGCTGATGCCGGGCAGCTCGGATTGATGCTCTTTGACAAAAGCGACTTGCCGTTCGGACGCATTGACTTTCAGATTGCGCGGAGTCGACGGCGGAAGGCCGTCCTTTTCTCCCTTCATGGTGGCAATCAGATCCTCTTGGGTCACCTTATTCTTTTCATCCGACAGGACTGGAACAAGTTTCTCTGCAATCAGTTCCATATTCTGCTTCGATAAGGCATCATAATTCGTGAACTGAATCGAAAAGGAAGGCTTGTTGTCGACCAGAATTTCGCCGCTGCGATCAAACAATCT
>JAGVBM010000028.1 GCA_020059765.1 Bacillota bacterium | reverse complement strand
GCCCATGGTAAACACGTCGCGAATGATGCCGCCGACGCCGGTTGCCGCTCCTTGGTAAGGCTCAATCGCCGAAGGGTGGTTGTGCGACTCGATTTTGAAAACGACCGCCTGATTGTCGCCAATGTCGACGATCCCCGCGTTTTCACCCGGTCCTTGCAGCACTCGCGGCCCGGAAGTCGGGAAGCGTTTCAGCAGCGGTTTGGAACTTTTGTAGGAACAATGTTCCGACCACATGACCGAATATATGCCTGTCTCCACATAGTTCGGCTGCCGTCCCATCAGCTCGACGATTTTCATATATTCGCCGTCGGTCAAACCGAAGGTGCGATAGATTTGTTGCTCCGCGATCTCTTGCGGGGTGGGTTCATGGCGTTCCTGTCGTTCGATGTTTGCGTCCTTATGCATCGTGCTTCTCCTCCCATTTGCGCAAGATTGACGTAAAGAGCGCCCGTCCGTCGCTGGAACCGAGCAGTGCGTCGACCGCCCGTTCCGGGTGCGGCATCATGCCGAGCACATTGCCCCGCTCGTTGCAAATGCCGGCGATATTGTCCACCGACCCATTGGGATTTTTGTCTGCGTAACGGAACACGATTTGATGGTTCGCTTTCATTTTCTGCAACGTTTCGTCATCCACGTAGTAGTTGCCTTCGCCGTGGGCAATCGGGATGCGGATAACCTGTCCCGGCTCATAATCGGCGGTAAACGGGGTGTTGTTATTCTCCACGACCACCGGAACCGTTTCGCATACAAATTGCAAGCTGTTGTTATGACGCAGCGCGCCCGGCAGCAGACCGGTTTCCGTCAGAATCTGGAATCCGTTGCAGATGCCGACCACCCATTTTCCTTCTTCCGCCGCTTTTTTCACCTGCTCCATCACCGGCGAAAATTGGGCGATCGCCCCTGTCCGCAAATAGTCGCCATAGGAGAACCCGCCCGGCAAGAAAATGCAATCGTAAGGAGAAAGATCCGTCTCATGATGCCAAACCGCGTCCACCGGCTGCTGCAATACGTCTTCAATTGCCTTGATCGTATCGATGTCACAGTTGGAACCCGGAAATACAATCACCGCAAACTTCATGGGTTACACCTCCGACAGTTCGAAGGAGTATGTTTCGATGACGGTGTTCACCAAAAGCTTTTCGCACATTTCCCGAACCCGTTCTTCCGCGGCCTTGCGGTCGTCGGTGTTCACTTTGACTTCCATGAATTTGCCGATCCGCACGTCCTCCACTTCGTCATACCCAAGGGCGTGCAGCGATTTGGTGACGGTGGATCCCTGGGGATCGAGCACCGATTGTTTGAGAGTCACGTGAATTTTGGCAAGAATCATAATGTGAAGCCTCCTAATCTCCGCAAAATTTCTTCGTACGCTTCTTCGACAGATCCGAGATCACGGCGGAAGCGGTCTTTGTCAAGTTTTTCTTTCGTATCGGCATCCCAGAAACGGCAGGTGTCGGGAGAAATCTCGTCCGCCAACAGCAAGTTTCCTTCTTCGTCCACGCCAAATTCCAGTTTGAAATCGACCAGCAGCAGGTTTTTGTCGGCGAGGAACGATTTCAGATGAATGTTGATTTGACGGCCCAGCTCTTCGATTTGTACGAGCTGCTCATGAGTGGCCAGCTCCAGCACGTCAATATGCGAGGTGTTGACCAACGGATCGCCCAGTTCGTCGCTCTTGTAGTAAAATTCGACCACCGTTTTCGGCAGCACTCGTCCTTCTTCCCAACCCAAGCGTTGCGCCAGCGAGCCTGCAGCGATATTCCGGACAACCACTTCCAGCGGCACGATGCTTACTTTTTTCACCAGCATCTCCCGATCGGAAAGGGTATCCACATAGTGGGTGGGGATGCCTTTCGTCTGCAGCATCCGGAAGAAGACCGAAGCAATCTTGTTGTTCAACTCCCCTTTACCGGCAATTTGCGCCTTTTTCTGACCGTTGAACGCCGTCGCGTCATCTTTGTATTCGACGATGACAAGTGTCGGGTCTTCGGTCAAAAACACTTTTTTCGCTTTTCCTTCATACATCATTGACTGTTTGGCGGGCATGAATGCCTCCCCCTCTCATGATTCCGATTACTTGCCGATATGACGCAACAGCTTGCTGGCCAGGCCCGTGTAACTGCCTGGCGTCATGTCCAGCAAACGCTTTTTGTCGTCCGCCGGCAACTCCAGTCCTTCAATAAATCCGCGCATCGCCTGTGCGTCAATCACCGCTCCGCGGGTTAGTTCCTTCAATTTCTCGTAAGGGTTGTCGTGTCCGTTTTTGCGCATGACGGTCTGCACCGCTTCCGCCAGCACTTCCCATGCGTGATCGAGATCCTGTTCCAGCGCCTGCCGATTGACGGACAGTTGTTTCAATCCGCGCAGCGCCGCCTGGATCGCCAGCACGGAATGCGCCATTCCGACACCAATGTTGCGGAGCACCGAGGAATCGGTCAAATCCCGCTGCATGCGGGAAACGGGCAGCTTCAGCGCCAAATGTTCCAATACCGCATTGCTCATGCCCAAATTCGCTTCCGAGTTTTCAAAGTTGATCGGATTAACTTTATGCGGCATGGTCGAGGAACCGACTTCCTGTCCGACGATTTGCTGTTTGAAATACCCGAGGGAGATATAAGACCAAACGTCCCGGTCAAAATCGATTCCGATATTGTTGAAGCGGATCATCGCCATGAACGCTTCCGCCAGGTAATCGTGGGATTCAATCTGTGTCGTCAGCGGGTTGTAGGTGAGTCCCAGTCTCTCAACGAACGATCGTGCAATCTCTTCCCACGGCGCTTCCGGATAGGCGGACGCATGGGCGTTGAAGTTGCCGACCGCCCCGTTGAATTTTCCAAGATACTCCAGGTTGCGAATCTGCTCCAACTGCCGCTGCCATCTCCGGACAAAAACGGCCAGTTCTTTGCCGACTGTCGTAGGACTTGCCGGTTGTCCGTGGGTCCGCGCAAGCATCGGGATCTCCTTGGTTTGTGCCGCCAGGTCCGCGACACCGTCCGTCAACTTCTCGGCCAGCGGCAGCCAGACTTGTTGGATAGCTCCCTGCGCCATTAACCCGTAAGCCAGATTGTTGATATCTTCCGACGTGCAGCAAAAATGGACGAATTCTTTCACATCCTGCAGGGATGTTCCTTCAATTCGCCGCTTGATGAAATATTCCACCGCTTTCACGTCATGTTTGGTCACCGATTCGATTTCTTTC
>JAGVBM010000094.1 GCA_020059765.1 Bacillota bacterium | reverse complement strand
TAATCTCACCCCAAAATTTATTTTCGGCTATCCCAAAGTTCTATCCAAGAAGCACTGATACCCTCGGTGTAATTCGCAGTATTCTGCTGGCCTATGTCATTGGGATCTGTATTAGACCATGCTGTATTCGGAATAGGGGAATAATAAGTCCAGTTATTATAATATACCCTCATTTGCTCATGACGGCTATGCTTTGCAGTTGTTCCAGGAAATGCAGCTTTATAAGGAGTCTCACCATCGGGTGCACCTATTTCTTCTGAATACTCAGGTCCTATCCCTTTAAAGTTGGCTGGGAAAGCGCCTATGTTTACACCATCAACTTGACCTACCCAGTTACCATTACTATCTTTATATGTTCTGTATTCGTGCCACGATTCTGCTGCAGGTCCCCATTCACTTCGATCTTCTTGGATTGGATTTCCAGATCCATCATACACCTGCATGTAATAGTGTACTCCATCATTAATATTATTTGGATTATCAGCAGGAAACCAATCTTGTTTATACCAACCGGTTTGGGCCCATTTACCTCCACCACGAATCATGTTATATGCTGTAGAGAAACTTGGATAATAAACATCTGGATAAGGAGGTGTCCAAATCTTACTAAAGATACTTGTAACGCCAGGATCCCAGGAAGAAGGAGCCCAATCTACAGCGCCTCCGTTATGATAACTTGTGGCAAATGCTTCTCCGGCTACTCCAGATGCAAGTGCTACCCCACATACAAGAGCCACTAATTTCTTCTTTAATTTCATTAAGATGATCCTCCTAAATAGATGTTTGACTAATGAATACTTTCTGGGTTGATTTATAAAATACCTTTATGTAAATGTTTCCATGTTTATAGCAATCTGAATCCAGGATATCATAGCGCTGGAAAACAGCTTGTTGTTTTGTATTTGGAACGAAAAAATTTCACGGATTCGATATTATTGTCATCAGATGGGGGGATGGAAATGGACGGTTTCAAGAAATATTGGAAGCCATTTCGCGAATGGAACAGCACAATTTCGCCTTGATCAAGTGGCGGCAATAATAAGAATACCCCTGCCGGACTTGTCGTGCCGCAGCAGGGGATGATCGTCTAAACGGTCAACCTATTACTTTACGGTCTGCTTCGCCTTTTCAGCAAAGCGGGTATTCACCAGTTTCTCGTAGGACACGGGCGCTTTCAGTTCACCCGCCTGCTGCATGATCGTTTGCAGGTTGTTGAATTCCTCCTGGTCAATGATCGGGTCGGTCGCCCATGCGTCGGCCTTCTTGTAGCGGTCTGCTACGCTTGTCAAAATGTCTTTGTCAACTTGCGGGAAGTAAGGGGCGATTGTCTCGGCAATCTCTTGCGGACTTGCCTTTTGCACCCATAGCTGCGCTTTCTGGACGGCGTTGGTGAACTTCTGAATCGTGTTCGGATTGCTTTTGATGAAGCTTTCTTTGGCCATAAACACCGTGTAGGGCAGTTTGCCGCTGTCCTTCCCGAAGGACGCGACGACATAGCCTTTCCCCTGTTTTTCAAGAATCGAACCGGCCGGCTCGAATGCTTGGTAGAAATCGCCGGTGCCGGATGCAAAGGCGCTGGTCTGATTGTCAAAGGTTATGTTTTGAATAATCTGATTATCGATTTTTGGTCTGAGGCCGTTTTTGCTTTGCACATATTCGCTGACCATTTCCGGCATGGAGCCGGGGCGGGAACCGATCAGCGATTTGCCCTTCAGCATCGACCATTGGAAGTTGTCAATTTTGTTGCGCGCCACGAGGAAAGACCCGTCCCGCTGCGTCACCTGCGCAAAATTAACCACGTTTTCCGGCGATCCCTGCTGGTTGACGAAGATCGTCGTTTCCGCACCGATCAACGCGACATCCGCCTGGTTGGACAAAATCGCGGTCATTGCTTTATCGCCGCCCCAGGCGGTGTTCAATTCCACCTCCAGTCCTTCTTCTTTGAAAAATCCTTTTTCCAACGCTGCGTATTGCGGTGCGTAAAAGACGGAGCGAATCACTTCCGACACTTTCAGCTTCATTTTTTCCGGCGCCGTTTGCGTACTGCAGCCGACAGACGCCGCCAGCAGCGCACCTGTCAGAACCAGGCTGCCGAGCCGCTTCCATTTCACTTTTCCATGACCTCCTTCACATTGATACTCATTCTATGCAGGAGCCCAGGGCAGGGTTCCAAGGAAGGGATAGCCATATTTCGACATTTTCATTTTTTTTGGTATAATAGGCGAGTACCAGAAAAATGGACTAACTTTGTTCGGATAAAAATGGGGTG
Organism: Bacillota bacterium; assembly: GCA_020059765.1. Taxonomy (GTDB): domain Bacteria; phylum Bacillota; class Bacilli; order Tumebacillales; family Effusibacillaceae; genus Effusibacillus. The sequence goes on along the minus strand of JAGVBM010000094.1, from coordinate 1,898 downwards.
GGGGCTATGAACATCCTCGTGGTGGGGCTCAATTATCGAACTGCTCCTGTCGAAGTCCGGGAACGATTCAGTGTGTCGGATCCGTTGTTGAACAGTTCCCTGCTAGAACTTTCGAGTTCGAATCATTTGCTGGAAACGGTGGTTCTGTCGACCTGCAATCGGACGGAAATCTATGCGGTTGCCAGTGAAGCGGAATTCGGACAGGATGAGATCATAGATTTTTTGGCGACCGCCTCGGGCATCGGCCGTGAGGTGTTTTTCCCGTTTTTGTATATCTATCACGACCAGATGGCGGTTCGTCATTTGTTCCGGGTCACCTGCGGACTGGATTCGATGGTGCTGGGGGAAACACAGATTTTGGGTCAGGTGCGCGATGCATTTCTGCACGCCCAGTTGTCGGAAACGACCGGCAGCACCTTTAACCAACTGTTTAAACGGGCGGTTACTCTGGCCAAGCACGCCCACTCGGAAACGGAAATTGGCCGCCACGCCGTCTCGGTGTCCTATGCGGCGGTGGAATTGGCGAAAAAGATCTTCGAAGAGCTGCGCGACAAAACCATTCTGATTATCGGCGCTGGGAAAATGAGCGAGTTGACTGCCAAACACCTGTATTCCTCCGGGGCAACCCGCGTGCTGGTTGTGAACCGCACCTTTGATCGGGCGAAAGAGCTGGCTGACAAATTCGAAGGACATGCGTTTGAGCTGAAGTCCCTTGATTTTGCGATGAAGGAAGCGGATATCGTCATTTCCTCAACGGGTGCGAGCAGCTATGTGGTCATGAAAGAGCAAGTGGCCAACGTTATGAAACAACGCCGCAACCGCCCGTTGTTCCTGATCGACATTGCGGTTCCCAGAGATTTGGATCCGGAGATCAACAAATTGCCGAATGTGTTCCTTTATGATATTGACGATCTGGAAGGCGTCATTGCGGCCAATCTGGAAGAGCGGAAGAAAGAAGCGGACAAGATCAGTGTGCTGTTGGAAGAGGAACTGGCTGCGTTCAAACAGTGGCAGACAGAACAGGCAGCCGTCCCGCTGATTGCCGCCTTGCGCGAAAAGGCGAACGGGATTCAAAATTCCGTCATGGAAAGCTTGCAGAACAAACTGCCGAATCTGACGGAAAAAGAACTTGTTCATCTGCAAAAACATACCATGAGCATCGTCAACCAACTGCTGCGCGAGCCGATTCAACAATTGAAGGAAATGGCGACCGAACCGCAGGCAGAGTTATATCTGGAGGCTTTTTCCCGGATCTTCGGATTGCATCCCGAACCCAAAACAGACAAACCGCAGCGTTCTCCCGAACCGGAAGGAGAAAAGCCGGTTGCTTCGGCTGTCGCGTCAACCAACCATAAATCAGTTAGCAAGCAGTCTGCTGTCGAAACGAAATTAATCGGCGGATTATCAGGTTGAGGGGGCGTTTGCGTGCAAGAAAGTGTGCTTCTGTACGATGTGATGACGTTTATTTACGCGATTGCGGTGTTGTTGTATTTTATTGATTTTGTCCAGCCCAATCGCAAAGTGAACCGGACTGCGCTGCTGTTTTTGTCTGTGGTGTGGGTGATCCAGTCCGTCTTTTTTGTGCTGCGCATGTTGGAACTCAATTACGTTCCCGTGTTAACCACATTTGAAACGATGATTTTCTTTTCCTGGATTTTGATCACGTTCTCGCTGGTGATCAATTTCTTTTATAAAATCGATCTGTTTGCCTTCTTCACCAACGTCGTCGGGTTTGCGGTAGTTGCCTTTGTCACGTTCAGCGACAAAGGGGCCGCATCCCTTGCCAGTTCCTTGCAGGGAGACCTCTTGGTCCTGCATATCACGATGGCATTATTGAGTTATGCTTGTTTTCTGTTGGCCACCATCTTCTCGGTCATGTATTTGATTCAGGAAAATCT
>JAGVBM010000335.1 GCA_020059765.1 Bacillota bacterium | reverse complement strand
ACCGGCCCCCAATGATCTCCCTGCAACAGTGACAGATACAATTGCTGATTGGCCATCCAGGCAAGACCCTGTTTGAGAATCTGGCGCTGGGTCGCTTGGCTGACGGAAGAATCCGGCAGCGGCATTTGTTTGACCGTTTGCGGCTGCAGTTTTCCATCCCAGGTGACCCACCGAATTCGATTGTGCTCCAAGTAAGCGATCGTTCCGTCAGCGAAGACGGTTACAGGTTCCCCGGACGTTGTGCGGCCAAAGGAAGTCCCTCGTCCGAATGTGTCGGAGAAGGGAAAAACCTCGCGAAGAATGACAAAAGCCGTGTGATGGGCTGTCATCAGCAGCAGGAGAATGACAAGCACCATCCATCTTCGGAACTTCCGTTTCATGCCAAGGCCCCCTCTTCCCCGATCCCTCTTCCGGGATCTTCTCATAGACAAGGTATGTGAGGGGGGCAAGCTTCATGAACTGAAAATTCCGTCTCATGTGCCGTCTTTGATTGACTTTCCTGTTCCCAACCATCCGGGGCGCGGCGCTGCGGCAGACCATTGATAGATCGGTACCGCCAGCATGGTGGTAACGATTGCCATCAGGACGAGAACGGAATACAAGGGTACGGAAATCAAACCATGGATCAAGCCGATTTCGGCAATGATCAATTCCATCAGTCCTCTGGCGTTCATCAACCCGCCTACCGATGAAGCTTCCCGCCAACTGAACCCCATACTTTTCATCGCCAGCGTACAGCTCGCATACTTGGCGCCAAAGGCAACCGCCAGAAGAATCAAGCTCGGCCAAACAATCGCACCTTGCAAGATTCCCAGCAAATTCGCCTGAATACCCGCGTGGGTGAAATAGATCGGAACCAGAAACGCCGCTGTGAAGTTTTTCAGTTTCTGCTGCACCGCATGCTGCAAGACTTGCGAACGGGGCATGACCATACCGAGCAGAAAGCTGCCGAACAACGCATGCAGTCCGATCCAATCGGTAAAGCTTGCTGCAGCAAACAACAGCAAGAAGATGATCATCCAGTCGGTGACGGAAACCCGGCCGTTCCTGTCCAGTTTGTTGCCGAAACGGCGCAGCGCGGGCCGCACGACAAGCCAAACGAATACGGCAAACACCGCTCCGATTCCTGCCGTCGCGAGACCGGCAAGCGGTCCGTCTGCGTTGATCATCGATAACAGTAAGGCCACCATGGACCATGCGACCACATCAATCAACGAAGCAGCTGTCATGACGAGAGATCCGAGGGGCGTTCCGTGAATTCCCGCGTCCTGCAGCAGTCGTGCCAACACGGGAAATGCGGTGATCGACAAGGCAATCCCCATAAACAGCGAAAATGTAACCGAATTCGCTGCAGACGGCAAAAAATCATGCTGCAGCCACACCGCAGTCAGCGCACCTGCGGCAAACACGGGCAAAACTCCTGCTGCCCCCAGTACGCCGGCTTTTCGAAAAGAGAATCCGTGCCGTTCCAGATCGGTATCCATACCTACAAAGAACATATAGAGGACAATCCCGACTTGTCCCAAACCCTTCAGACTCGCCATGACCTGCGGGGAAAACAGTGCCGACTGCCATTCGGGGGCGATCCACCCGAACAGGGTCGGTCCGAGCAGAAGACCGGCAAGCATTTCTCCCACAACTTGCGGCTGACCGAATTTTGCCGCACACCGTCCGCATAATCGGGACGCTGCTAGAATGATCAGCGCTGCAGATCCCACCGAAAGAAGAAACATACTGTTGCCGTTCACCCGGATCCCACCTCAGAAAGAACTTCTCACAATATCTCCGGCATCAGAACCCCTGACACCCCTGTAACAATTAGAGTACCACAGGAATTCCGAGCGATTGATCACAATCCATAATCTTTGAAATAATCATTGTTTATGATTCCAAAAATTCTCCCGGAGGAATTCCGTCAAACAGATCTGTCCATTCGTCTGCATTGTGCAGAAAGGTCGGATGACCTTGATAGGCCTGTTGCGGTCCGTCGGGGTATTGCCGGGCATACATGGAATACCCTTGCCACAAGGCGAAGATTTCGAACAGATACCTCTCCGGCTCCAAATATTCATACAACGGCCGAATCTCCAGCCGGTTCTCCAGCAGGGCGTTAAGAATTTCCCGATTCGGCTCGAAATACTTGCCGATCGCCCGAATAATCACAGTTACCGCCGGTTTGTTCTGCAAATACAAGGCGGTCGAGGCGAGCAGCATAAACAGGTACAAATAGGGCCGGATCTGCTCCGTCTCCTCTCGATGGGGGAGCATTTCCTCCCGCATCCAAGTCGTCACGGCAATCATATCTTTGATGTCCCCGTGCAGAACCAGCAGTTTGATCAACTGAACATATTCATCAAACAGGGCGTAGATCAAAGGATGGGGAAAAATCGGCCCGTCGATTTCAATGATTGTCGACAGCAACCGGCCAAAGGCGGACGACACGATTTGCTGGGCGACAAAAGTATGCCCGTACATTTCCGATTTGATCACGTGCCTCCCGATATGCTTCAGATGTTGGAAGGCGGTAATGACAAATTCATGCACCGCTTCTTTGTCGGCGCTTTTGCGGACGACACGAATGCTGATGTCGTAGATGTGATCAACCACTTTTTCGATCATGTTCAATTGCTGCTGCCCGATCAGACTGTTCATGACAATGAGCGAATACCCTTCGATAATCACGCCGGCCGCTTTCAGCGAACCGCTGTCCACATATTTCAGCCCCATTTCGAACATTTCCTGCAAAATCGCACTGGACACCGCCGTTTCCCGCTGTTTGAAGGAGATGCTGGCCAGGCCCCGCAATTGACGGACTATCCGCTCGTGATACCACAATACCTTATCCTGTTCATGGGTCGGCAGCCGTGTGTTGTGCAGCATGTCGGCGATGTTTCGGACACAGCGAATCGCCGTCATCGTATCCATATCATTCACCGACCGCTTGCCGATATCTGCAATCTGTTCGATCTTGTCCAGTGCATCCCGGTAATCCCCCCGGTTGTAAGCGGCGACATACTCTTTCTCGATGGTGCTGATAATCGTTTCCGGTTTCATCAACTTCATGACCGCATACATGTAGATCAACAGCCAAAGAAAACCGATGATCAGCAAAACCAGGTCGGAACTGATCCATTTGTCCATCTCTTTGGAAACCAACCCGTTTTCCAGTTCCCGCATCTTTGACAACATGTAGATCGAATGAAAAATCGTCAGCAAATAAAAGGAAAACAACGACACGTTATAGGGAAACCGTACATAAAAATCGAGTATCCGATGACTGTATTTGCTCGCCGTCATTTGAATCGCCACCATGACGATGGAGATGGAAAGGGTAAAGATGGTGGCAAGAATTTGCGCAATCGTATTGAGATAATTGCGGGCTGTCTCCGCATCGCCATCGAAGATCGGAGGCGTGAAAACCAGGACGAGCCCGATCAAAACCCAGGAAAACATAAGGTGAATTCCCATTGGTCTCCTTCCCTCCGATTCGCCGGGATTTCAGTATCTGATGCGATCTGACGCCTTCTGTCTGGTTTAGTATGCGTTCCGTGCGGCAAAAAGTTTCCCGTTTGCTTCCCGGCAGAAGTGGCACACTACTAAAGAAATGTCTAGAACAGGGAGGATTTCCATGAAGCGATTCATTTGGGGCGGCAGCACCTTGGCGCTTTTGCTGGTGATGACCACGATTCTCGGCTCGCAACCGTTTCACCCGCCATTGCAGAATCCGGCGCGGATTGCGAAATGGCCCGGCGCGAATGAATCCCGAAACAATGGGATTCGGAACAACAAGCTCAGCAGCAATGAACTCCGTATAAACGCGGACAAAAATCGGGGACAGCAAACGCGAGCGCAGATTGCGGCGCAGGATATGGCGGTCACAACAGCCCTTTGCGTAAGGGAGTTCCGGTTTTCCCTGCAGCATTTGGCAAATCTTCTGGATCACACGACAGATCCGACGCTGCGAAGCAGACTGGTGCAGGAAGCGATGCAGGAACATCCACAATTCCGTTCCCTGCTGTTGATTGCGCCGGACGGCCAGACCATCGGTAAAGGCACCTTCTCCAAGCCGGAACGATTGCAAGAAAGTGTTGACGGGGTAAGGAAAACCGGCCAATTTTACATTTCGGACCTGTATGACGGGCAGCATCCTCAGGGTACCCGTTCCGCGGGCCGTGCCGGGGAGAAAACCTCGCCCCATCAACCGCTGCTGATGTCAATAGCACTGCCGCTGCTGCACAAGTCGCAAGTGGCAGGCACCCTTGCCGCTGAAGTGGAAATGGGGTACTTGCGGAGCGTTGCCGATCAGGTGGACGATCAGATGGGAACCCACAGCATCATTCAGAATCATGACGGTGACCCGGTGCTGCTGCATCCCGAACAGGCGACCGCTTTGCAAAACGAACAGATGGTTCAACACGGGGTGGACGGAACGAAATGGCGGACATCCTCCTTCGCTGTTCGCCAGACAGCCGGAGACGGGCGGACGAACAAACCGAACAACGAAGTAGTGGTTCAGTTTCATGCGGAACCGGATGGCCCAACGCTTGCGAAAATCCAAAGGGAAATCAACGGGCACATCGTCCGGAAAAACCATGCCCCCACGTATGTGTTCCGTTCCAACCGCATGTCGACCGAACAGTTGACGGCTTATTTTCGCTCGATTGGGGTCAAGCTGGTGGAACCCAATTACCGACTGCGGCAGAACGAATTGCCCAATGACGTGTTGTACCAGCGATACCAGTGGAATTTTCCGAAGATCCAAATCGAGAATGCTTGGAAATTCACGACGGGGGACCCTCATTCCATCATTGCCGTGGTGGATACGGGTGTCGATCTCGACCATCCGGAATTTCAGGGACAACTGGTTCCCGGTCACAACATGATTGAGGATACGGATACGGCACAGGATGACAACGGCCACGGAACCCATGTATCCGGTGTGATTGTGGCGCGCACCAACAACATTGAAGGGGTGGCCGGCATGAACTGGACTTCCCGCGTGATGCCCATCAAGGCGTTGGATGCGGACGGTTCCGGTTCCGTCTTTGACATTGCCGACGGAATTCGTTGGGCGGTCGATCACGATGCGAAAGTGATCAATCTGTCCTTGGGAGAATATGAAGATTCCGAGTATCTGCGTGAATCGATCCGGTATGCGGCAGCAAAAGACGTGCTGGTAATAGCCGCCATGGGCAACGACGACACCAGTCAGGCCAGTTATCCCGCCGCCTATCCGGAAGTACTGGCGGTCAGTGCCGTCGACGAAAACGGGCAGCGGGCCACCTTCTCCAACTATGGGGAACATGCGGGGGTGGCGGCACCCGGCGTATCAATCGCCAGCACGTTTCCCGGCAACCGATACGCCGCCATGTCGGGAACTTCCATGGCATCTCCTCACGTGGCCGGATTGGCAGGATTGATTCGGGCGCTCAATCCGGACCTGAAAGCCGATCAGGTGAAAGACATTATTGTTCGCACCGCCACCGACGCCGGACCGCAGGGGAACGATCCGTATTACGGTTCAGGCCTGATCAATGTAAGCGAAGCAGTGAAAATCGCGCAGACCTACCAGCAGCCGACCGATCTGCGAGATGACCGGCAAGCGCCAAAACCGCTTCGCAGACCTTGGTGGTGGCCGGTCAGTTGGTTCAAAGGATGACTTCCTCTGGAATTGTCCGGCTGCCTATAATAAGATAAGGGGTATGAAACCTATTGCGAAACTCCTGCCAGCCAAACGTTCCAAATCCAATATCACAGCCGGTTCCCGCAGGCCCGGACAGATCAGATCACTGTGGGGCATGATCGTCCTGTCCACTCTCCTCAAATTGTACGTGGTGTACACCATGTCCGACAAATTGTTTGTCGGCAGCGATGACTACGGGTACATCAGGAGTGCGAAAATGCTGCTGCAAACGGGGATGCTGTCGTTTCATCAGGAAAACGTGCCGACGGTTTGGATAACGCCTGTTTATCCCTTGTTTTTGGCGCCCTTTTTTGCGTTTTTTCCGGATTCCGCTGCCCTGACCTTGATCAGAATCGCGCAAATTGGTGCAAGCGGCCTGACCATCTGGCTGTCCTGCCGCATCGGCACAAGAATCAAAAACGAAACGACCGGATTGCTTGCGGCCGCGTTGGTCGCCTTTTATCCGGCGAATATTCTGACCGCGAACCTGATTCTGACGGAGACCTTGTTCACCTTTGTACTGGTTTGGTTTACGGATTTGGCTCTCAAGCCGAAAAAAGATTGGAAAACATTTGTCGGATTGGGGATCGTCTGGGCCGTAAGTTCCCTGATCCGCCCGACGATCGCGATGATTCCGGCCGTATTTTTCCTGTACTACCGGATGACGAAACATCTGACCTGGAAGCAAGTGCTGCAGTACGGCACGGTCATGTTTATCAGCGGGGTATTGGTGTTTTCCCCGTGGTGGCTTCGCAACTATGTGCAGTTTGACCGGTTCATTCCCTTCACCTATGCGGACGGAGCTCCCCTGCTGGAGGGAAGTTTTCCGGGAAACCAGGTAGATCGCAGCTTATTTATCGAACAAAATAGGGACAAAATTTATGTCAACCAATATTATAAAAACCTGGCGGTGGAACGAATCAAATTGGGATTCTCGGAAGATTTCCGGACATACCTGACATGGTATGCGGTGGAAAAACCGATGCTGCTGCTGTTCACATCGTTCTATTGGATTCAGGTGTTCGCCATTCCTTACGAGAAAGTGGTTGTCTTTCATAATCTCGTCAATCTGGCGGCGCTCATCGGCCTGTTGGCCGCCTGGTTGAGGCGGAATTCGGGTGTGTTCTTTCTTTTGCTGCCGGTGCTTTATTTCACGGTGTTATACTCGATCTATTTTGCCTTTGATCGGTACGGATTTCCGCAGTTTACGCTGGTCTCGATTATCGCTGCCTACGGATTGGCGGAGATGGGGGAAAGAATGCTGCGCAAACTGCGGTTGTATCAGCAT
>JAGVBM010000218.1 GCA_020059765.1 Bacillota bacterium | reverse complement strand
TAAAGCAGCAGCGAAAGGTGAAGCTCCAGGTGGCAGCGGCCCAATGGGGGCTGCTTGCAGCCTTGCTGTTATTATGGGAGGCGGCGGCCAGTCATAACTGGATTAACCCGTTTATTTTTTCCTATCCGTCAAAAATTTGGGGGCTATTCCTGCAGATGATGCAGGACGGCAGCCTGCTGCAACATACCGCTGTCACCGTTTTGGAAACGGTGGTCGGATTCTTGCTCGGAACGATCGCAGGAACCATCGGTGCGATTCTGATCTGGTGGTCCCCTTTTCTTGGCCGGGTGCTTGATCCTTATATTGTCGTATTCAACTCGATGCCGAAGGTGGCGTTGGGGCCGATCTTTATCGTGGCGTTCGGGCAAGGATATCTGTCGATCGTCATGATGGCCTTGGCCATCTCGGTGGTCATCACAACGATTGTGGTCTACACGGCGTTCAAAGAAGTCGACCCGAATATGATCAAAATGGTCAATACGTTCGGCGCCACCCGGTTGCAGATCTTTCAAACAGTCATTTTTCCCGCCGCCCGTCCGACAATCCTGTCCACATTGAAAGTCAATGTCGGCCTGTCTTGGGTCGGGGTGATCGTCGGGGAATTTCTCGTCGCCAAATCTGGACTCGGTTATTTGATGATATACGGATTTCAGGTTTTCAACCTGACGTTGGTGATGATGAGTTTGCTGCTTGTCTCCCTTTTGGCCGCCGTCATGTACCAAGCGGTGGCTGTCCTGGAACGTCGCTGGCAAACATGGCGGGATCATCAGTAACATGGACTCGCATACCCAGAAATAAACAGGGTGTTCGCTGCCCTGTTTTTTTTATATAATCGTACTATTCTCAGTGAATGACGGAGGTTTTGATAATGGTCAGAAAGTCCCTGTTGGCCGACATGGTCCTGCTTGTGGTGACATTTTCTTGGGGGGCCACGTTTGTGCTTGTCAAAGAAGCGATTGAAACAATGCCTCCGTTTACGTTTTTGGGAGTTCGTTTTGCAATCGCCGCCGTTTTGTTGTTTTTGATCCTGCTGCTGTTTAAACGGGAACAGCTGCAATTTGACAATGGAATTCTGAAAGCCGGAGCGGTACTGGGATTCTGGCTGTTTGCCGGATATATTTTTCAAACTCTCGGCTTGCAATACACTTCCGCTTCGAAAGCCGGATTCATTACCGGGTTGTCGGTGGTGCTTGTCCCGTTGTTTTCCGTCTGGCTGCTTCGCATCAAACCGAAGCGGGCAACGGTGATTGGAGTAGGTGCCGCAACGGCGGGACTCGCCCTCTTGTCGCTCGATAAGGTAGAAGCGGCAAACTTTGGCGACTTTCTCGTGCTGCTGTGTGCCCTGTCCTATGCGATGCACATTATCATGATGGGCAAATATGCGCCGAAATTCAAGGCGCTTCCGCTGGCACTCATACAGATCACGGCGGTGGCCATCTTTAACCTGGTCGGCGCCTTCCTGTTCGAGCCGTGGCAAAGCGCAATGGCCAAAGATGTGCTGTTCAATCCGAGCGTCGATCTCGCACTGATCATAACCGCCGTGTTTGCCACGGCCTTGGCGTTCGTCGCCCAATCCCAATTTCAAAAGTTTACGACGCCGACACGCACCGCCTTGATCTTCTCGACGGAACCGGTGTTTGCCGCAGTGACTGCCTACTTCTGGGCGGATGAACGGTTGAGCGGGCAAGGAATCATCGGCGCGCTGCTGATTTTGGCCGGAATGCTGATGGCGGAACTTGGGGGAAGTGACAAGGAGGAAGCAACCGCAGGGGGAGTTTCACCCGAAAGTTGTTAGTCATGAATTTACATCGGTTCATTGATCTCTATCAGGTTCCCGTCCGGGTCTCTGAAATGGGCGACTCGAATTCCCCAATCTTTACGGTCATGGGGTTCGGTTATGAACAGTACTCCTCTTTCTTTGAGAGAATGGAACGTTTGGTCAACACTGTCAACGTGAAAAATCAAAGCAACCTTGTCCATCGAGTCTGAATCATCAGGCAAATGATCCGCTCCAACCGCTTTGGCCATAAAAATTCTGGAAAAAAGCGCCAATTCCGAGCCGACTCCCGTTTTGAAATCAGCGTACATGGATGTTTCGTCACCCCACCCCACTTGGAACCCCAGAACATCTCGATAAAACAAAAAACACTCCGGATAATTCTTCACCAACAAACGGATATGAGTCAATTTCAATTGGATCACTCCTTTTTTCGGTGGTTCTGAAACAATTGTCAGATACTCATTCTGCATGTTTTATTCATTCTCCTGCAAGAAGACTCTTTACTTTTACCTTGCGTCAAGGTGTATGATCATTGATGGAAAGGAGTTGCGCAGGTGAAAGCGATGAGAATTAAAGAAGTGGCCGACCGTTTGAACATCTCGGCGAGAGCAATCCGTTTCTACGAGGAAAAAGGACTTGTCGCACCGGCCAAATCGGCCGGCAGCCAGTATCGGACATACACCGAATCGGAAGTCTGGCGCTTGCAGACCATCCTCTCACTGCGGGAGATCGGCATGAGCATCGATGAAATCAAGCTGGCATTGGCCGAAATGGACGAAGGCGACCACGGTGAAATTCGTTACTATTTGGAACAGCAACGGGCGTCCATGTATACCCAATGGCTGGAACTGAAGCAGATGATCATAACCGCTGATCGAATGATCGATTTGCTCAATCAAAATCAATCCATCGTCTGGGAAGATATACATCACTTGGCGGAAGGTTCGAAACGTTTGCGGGAATTGCGCCACAACTGGCAGGATCGTTGGAATTTCGACCGACAGGCAATATCCTACGATATCAGTATCAGCAATGATCAAGAATCGTTCAATCCGCATCAGGATTATGATGTGGCTTTGGATGCGACCGTTACGTGGATCGCTCCTCTTGCCGACGAAGTCGGTCTTGATATTGGGATCGGGACTGGCAATCTGGCCCAAAGATTCATGCAACAAGGGATCCGCATCTGCGGCATCGACCAATCCAAGGAAATGCTGAAACAATGCATGCGAAAGAACCCGGGCATGGAAACAAAACTCGGCAATTTTTT
>JAGVBM010000141.1 GCA_020059765.1 Bacillota bacterium | reverse complement strand
CTTGCGAAACTCTTTGATCAACAGTTCTGTCATCGGTCCCGGTTTGCCATCCCCAATCACGCGAGCATCCACGTCGACAACCGGAATGACTTCCGCTGCAGTCCCCGTCAAGAACACTTCGTCTGCCACATAGACGTCATGACGGGTAAACGGTTTTTCTTCGCAGGGAATTCCCAACTGACCGCAGATTTCGATAATCGCGTTGCGGGTAATTCCTTCCAGAGCCCCCAGATACGTGGGCGGTGTCAAGAGCTTTCCGTCTTTGACGATAAACACGTTATCGCCTGAGCCTTCCGTTACATATCCTTCATGGTTCAGCATCAACGCTTCCATGACACCCGCTCTGGCCGCTTCCAACTTGACCAGCACGCTGTTCAGGTAGTTCAGCGACTTGATCTTCGGGTTCAATGCGTCCGGCGCGTTGCGGCGCGTTGCCACCGTCACCAATTTCAAACCATTGTCATAAAATTCTTGCGGGAACAGTTTCAGTTGTTCGGCGATGATAATCACGCCGGATTTCGGACAATTCCGCGGGTCCAATCCCAAATCGCCAACACCCCGCGTTACGATCAACCGGATATAAGCATCTGCAAATCCGTTGCGGCGCACCGTTTCTATAACAGCATCTTCCATCTCGTGGGGGGTCATGGGAATGTTCAGCAAGATCGATTTGGCGGATTCATACAGCCGCTTAATGTGTTCTTTCAGCCGGTACACGTTGCCGGAATAGCTGCGAATCCCTTCGAAAATCCCGTCTCCGTAAAGCAACCCATGGTCAAATACGGAAACAACTGCTTTGCTTTTGGGTACATACTCGCCATCCAGATAAATTACAGGCTCATTCATTTCAGGTCTCTCCTTTTTTGTCAGAATTATCAGTCTTAAATTGTAATAAAAAATCTTCCGTCCATCATTCGAACATGCGTTAGATTTGAAAACGCACTCGTCGAACTCTGGGGCGAAAGACCGCGGTACCACCCAGCTTTTCTGTTATTCTCGCGAATACAGACTCAGCAAGTCGATATGACTTTGTTCGGGAACGGGAACAAACCGTTGTTTCCTACTCCTGCATGAACAGTTTCAGAAACAAGCTCAAAGGTGAGCTTCGAATAAAAGATCGCGACCATCCTCTCAGCATATGGATGGCTCTCTGGCGCAAGTGCTTCCATTCTACTTGTCCTTCTCATCGCACGTGTATGAAATTACGCACAACTCCATGAAAGTTGCTGCATCAGCCCTCTTGGATAAGTGTCAGAAAACTTTGATTAAAGCGTTAAACTGATTATAGTGAGGGAACCGTTTTTCTGTCAACGTGCATTTTTTAAATTTTTTCATATTTTTTATAACTTCCGAGTACACGGACCTGATGTCCAAAGGTTCCAATTATAGAGATCGTTTTTGCCAATTCTTCCGCATCCATGCCGGCTTCCACGTCGATAAAAAACTGGTAGGTTCCCAGTCGTTTCCTGGTTGGACGCGATTCAATCCGCGTCAAGTTCAGTCCGAATGCGGCAAAAACATTCAGTACATGCACCAAAGCTCCCGCCCTTTCCTCATTCAACGTTACCAGCAACATGGTAAGATCCGATTTTGCAAGCGCTTTCTTTTCTCTCCGGATAATTGCGAAACGCGTATGGTTTTCCTGCATATCCTGAAGATTGGACTGTAAGATACGCAGTCCAAATTTTTTTGCGGCCCATGCAGTTCCAATTGCTCCCACATCCATTCGGGGATTGGCAGCCACTTCGGCTGCAGCGATCGCTGTACTGTCCCAAGTTCTGATGCTGGCACCCAAGCCTCGGATAAAGCTGCGGCACTGGGCAAGCGCCTGCGGGTGCGACCAGATTTCACGGATATCCTGCAGCGAGGTTCCGTCTTTAACCAGCAGATTCTGCTCAATTGGCAGTACAATTTCCGCCTCGACAAACAAATCGGGAGATTGCGCCAACCCGTCGAGGGTCATATTGACCGAGCCTTCGATTGAATTTTCGATCGGCACGACCCCCCGTTCAATCTCGTTTTCCTGAACGGCTTCCAATACGTCCAGGATGGACGGGTACAATTTCCATTCCACATTTTGCCCGGAAAAATAGCGGAGAGACGCTTCCTCCGTGAAGGTTCCCCGAGGTCCCAGATACCCCACTCGCATGTTGTTCACCCCTGTTCTGTTCATCTGTCGGGTTCGATCAATCCACGACACGCAGCGTCTGTTTGATGGACTGAACCTGTTTGAGATCGCTCAATTCCTGCAGCGCATCCCGCAAGGATCCTTCCCGCACCTCGTGGGTTATGACGACAATCTCGGCCTTTTGACCGTCCGCCCATTGCTGAATCATCGACTGAATGCTGACTCCAAATTGTCCGATCCGTCCGGCAATTGTCCCAAGCACCCCGGCTTGGTCAGCGACTTCCATTCGCAAATAGAAACGATGAACGTTTTCCAGCGAAGATTGAATTTCTTTTTTATGATAGCAATCCACGAGAAATTTGCCGCGGGTTCCCGCATGGTAATTGCGCACACACTCCACAATATCGCCGATTACGGCACTTGCTGTCGGCAGTTGGCCAGCGCCCAAACCAAGAAACATCGCTTCTCCGATGGCGTTCCCACGGACAAAAATCGCGTTGTACACCCCATTCACCGATGCCAGGGGGTGCTCCCGCGGCACTAATGCAGGATACACCTGGGCAGAGATTTTTCCGTTATCCAGTTCTTTCGCGGAACCGATCAGCTTGATTTCATATCCGAGTTTCTTTGCGAACTCGATGTCCCGCTCAGTGATGGACGTAATTCCTTCTGTGTCCACATCGGAAAAATTGACCCGTGAATGGAACGCAAGGGATGCCACAATCGCTATCTTCCGGCCGGCGTCCCATCCCAACACGTCCGAATCCGGATTTGCTTCCGCATACCCCAATTCCTGGGCTGCTTTGAGCACATCGGCAAACGCCAGCCCTTCTTGGCTCAT
>JAGVBM010000267.1 GCA_020059765.1 Bacillota bacterium | reverse complement strand
GTGAGATTTCATAATTAGCCTGAGATTCTGTCTTACGGAAATTCCGTTTTAATCGAAAAAGACCCGACTCGCCATCGTTCCGTATCAGTTATTCACTTCCGGGTGAATAAAGAAGGAGCGAGGCAGTTGGGTCATTTTTCGATTTTAGGATAAACCGATCCCAAAAGGACACGGGGATCATCATTCGTCCTGATAAAAATTATTCAACATCAGGTTTTTCGTTGATTTTTCCAAGGTTATATGCCCGTATAAGATCAAAGTTTTTTGGCTTGTTCGGTAAATCATCGAGCATAAATTTCACGAATTCTTCCTTGGTACGAGTTTGCAATGCAGAGTTGAAACGGCGTTCAAATCCAATTGTGGAAACGACCTTTCCACTGAGAGCACGTCCTCAGGTCGACCCGGAAAATGCACCCGGATACACTTCCAAATAATCTGGTAAATTCAGCAATCTGTCAAAGATACTGTGGTAAAGATCGTTAGCCCCATCCTCAACCACTAAATCAGGACGACCAATATCCCCAATCATCAACGTGTGGCCTGAAAGCACAAACCAGGGTTCCGGTCCACGCCGGTGGTCTGTCACCAACAAACTGATATGTTCAGGGGTATGTCCTGGTGTATGCATCACTTCAATGACTGTATTTCCAAGGACAATTTGTTCCCCGTCTTCAACGGGAGTGAATGCATAAGCTGCTGGCGTGTTGGCATACAGAAGGAATTTTGCGCCCGTTCGCTCTGCAAGTTCCCTAGCTCCTGAGATATGATCGGCATGAACGTGTGTATCAATTACATATTTAATTTCCAGACCTGCTTGTTCTGCCTCTCGGAGATAGAAATCGACATTCTCCAGTGGATCCACCACTGCGCCAAGGGCTTGACCTGTTCAGCCGAACAAATAAGATACAGCAACCGGATTGGTGTGAAGATATTGACGGAAAAACATTGGAATCCCCCCATCATAGTATTCATTGTTTCGCTGAATTCTGAGAATCATATCACTCGCAATTTTGGAAATCCCGTAATCACCCCCTTACGCTCGTTTGACAGCGAGGGTTTCCCGCAAGAGTGATACTGTGATCAAACTGGAAATTACAACCAGAAGTCCGACTACGATCATGGAAGTCGATATACCCAAAGCATCCGCCAGAAGTCCCGCTACCAGGGCTCCCGCCGCATATCCGAAATCTCTCCAAAAACGATATACTCCGAGTGCGGACGCGCGCCATTCCGCATGGGCGAGGTCGCTGACTGCAGCCTGCAATGTCGGATAGACAAGAGCGGTCCCAAGTCCAAGCAGGAACGCCCCGAATAACCACGAGAAGAAGCTGTGCATGGAAACAATCGACAAGATCGCCCCGCCTTGTATGAACATCCCTGCGGAGATCATCCATTTGCGTCCAATCCGGTCACTGAGAGGGCCGGAAACAAGCTGCAGCAATCCCCACGCCCCAGGGTACACAGCCACGATGATGCCGATCGATTTCAAGTCGAGTCCTTGCGAAGTGAAAAACAACGGAAATAACCCCCACGCCATGCCATCTTTAAAATTGGTCATAAACCCGGCTTGACTGGCACTGAAAAGCTGCTTATTTTTCCAAGTCGTAATTGCAAATGCTTTCCCCAGGGAAATGGGAGAAGAGGATCCGCCTGTTCCTGCAGATTTGGTATTTTTAATGACGAAAATCGATAAGGTCAATCCGATCAGAGAGTACGCAACACCCAGGTAAAACGGCTGCGGCCGAACTCCGTATGCGGAAGCAATGTATCCTGAGAGCAATGCAGTCACAGACACGGCAAAGTACCCCGCAAATTCATTCAAGCCTACAACAAGACCCCGATATTTTGGGCCGGCCAGATCGATTTTCATATTGACGGTCATCGACCAGCAGAATCCTTGATTGATTCCAAGCAGGATGTTTGCGAACACAATCCATCCCCAGCTCGGTGCAAACATCACTAAGAAGGGAATCGGAATGCCAATCAGCCATCCTGTAATCAAGAGCCGTCTCCGACCGATCGCATCCGCAATGCGGCCGGCAAACAAGTTCGACAACGCTTTCACTACACCAAAGCTGATAATGAAGGAGACAGCCGCACTTTTGCCGAGAATCCCAAAATCCTGCTGGGCTACTAAGGGAAGGACCGTTCGTTCAAGTCCCACCATCCCGCCTACAAATAGATTCACAACGACAAGCATTGCTATCTGGGCACCGTTGATTCTTAACAGGTTTTCTGATTTCATTTTTCCTGTCCTCTTTCTCTTGGAGATTCGACATTTGCTTCAGGCAATTTATCGTCCCAAACGCTTACTCCTCCCGGCAGAAACAGGACATCAAATCCTCGGGCACGCAATCTTGCCGCTCCGGCCAAACCTCGGTAAGTTCCTGCACAGAAAGCGATGTACTTTTTTGATTTGTCCAACTCAGCCAGTCTGTCATTCAGTTCGGCCAAGGGGATGTTCTTCGAGTTGGGTATAGTTTGTGCGGCCCACTCTTCCTTGCTCCGGACATCGATCAGATTCGGCAGGTCGTCTTTTCTTTGCAAATTCTTTGCGCTTACTGTCTCAAGC
>JAGVBM010000413.1 GCA_020059765.1 Bacillota bacterium | reverse complement strand
TGAAATCGCATCTCTTAGCATGGGAATCCACAATACCTACATGAAACTGCTTGCCTTTACCATAAGTGCCGGAATGGCCGGCATCGGCGGAGGCCTGTACGCCCACTACATGTTTTTTATCGATCCCCACGCCTTTGGTTTCCATCTTTCCTTGCTGATCCTGTTCTTCGTCATCTTTGGCGGGGTGGAAACGTTTTGGGGTGCGGCTCTCGGTGCGTTCATCCTTACTATGCTGCCTGAAATCATCCGTCCCCTCGCCGACTGGCGGATGATTGTCTACGGTGTCATGATTATGATGATGATGATGTTTCGGCCGCAGGGGATTCTGTCCGCATCTGCCGTTTCCAGAATTGGAAAGCTTCTTTCTTCGGCAGTCAGACAGATCCTGTCGTTTCTTGCAAAATGGATTCATTCCCGGCGCAAAGTGACCTCCGCTTCCGCAACTGCCGGGCTTAGGGAACAGGGAGGAGGAAATGCAAGTGTTAACGATTGAAGGCATCAGCAAACGATTCGGCGGATTGCAAGTAATGAATAACCTGGATCTGACTGTTAAAAAAGGCACCATTACAGGCCTGATCGGTCCAAACGGAGCAGGAAAAACCACTGTGTTCAACTTGATCACCGGAATCTACTCGGTTGATCAGGGACGGATTCTTTTTCAAGGCAGCACCCTATCCGGCCTTGCTCCAGTTGCCATTACGCGGATGGGCATCGGGCGCACCTTTCAGAACATCAGGCTGTTCCCTCAGATGACGGTTCGGGAGAACATTCGCATTGCACAAAGTGCGCAATTACGGATTGGTGTGCGCAGCTTATGGCCATTTTTTCAACGTACGAAAGAAAGACAATTGGCTGCTGAAGTGAATCAACTGCTTTCTCTGCTCGGTCTGGAAGACAAGTCGAATGCAATTGCCTCTTCCCTTTCATATGGAGATCAACGCCGTCTGGAGATCGCACGCGCCATGGCAACAGGAGCCAAATTTCTTCTGCTTGATGAACCGGCAGCCGGAATGAATCCGCAAGAAAGCCGCAGGCTTTCCGATACGTTGCTGCAGTTGAAAGAACAAGGGTATACATGCTTGTTAATTGAGCATGACATGTCAGTGATTATGGAGATCTCTGATCATATCGTCGTTTTGAACTTCGGGGAAAAAATCGCGGAGGGTTGTCCGGCAGACATTCAAGATCATCCAGCGGTACTGGAAGCCTACCTGGGGAAGGAGGAATCCGCGTGACAATCTTGTCCGTCCGTAATCTGCATGTCCATTACGGTCAAATTGCCGCCCTCAAAGGGGTAGATCTGGAAGTAAGAAAAGGGGAAATCGTAACGATCATCGGTGCCAACGGCGCGGGAAAATCAACTCTATTGAAGACGATCTCCGGTCTCCTGTCCCCGCGCCTTGGCGACATTCTCTATGATGGGGAATCGATCGTGGACATGAAACCGCACCTGCGGGTTGAAAGACAATTGATTCATGTACCTGAGGGACGCGCGATTCTGAATCGGTTAACCGTGGAAGAAAATCTGTTAATGGGTGCATACCACGAACGGGATCGAAAGCGGATTGATACGGGGTTGGCTCGTTCGTTCGAACTGTTCCCTATTCTGGCAGAACGGCGACACATGCCAGCCGGAACATTATCCGGAGGACAACAGCAAATGCTCGCGATTGCCAGGGGAATGATGGCCAATCCGAAAGTCCTCATACTTGACGAACCTTCGCTTGGCTTGGCTCCGATTGTGATTCAGGAGATTTTTGCGATTATTCAAAGATTGAATAAAGAAGGCACGACCCTACTGCTTGTCGAACAAAACGCGAAAAAAGCGCTGTCAATTGCTGACCGGGGATATGTCATGGAAACCGGGCGAATTACGATGTCCGGTTCCGGTCAGGAACTCCTCCGCAGTCCCGATGTGAGTGCTGCCTATCTCGGCGGCCACAAAGCGGGGATAACTTGAGTAAAAAAGGACCTTCTGACGAAGGTCCAAAAAGGAGAGGAGAAATATGGGTTTCTCTAGTATCCTGTCCCTCAAAGTTCTTATTTATACACCCTTTTCCAGGCTTTTTCATAGTCTATTGTAGCCCAGAAACAGGAGGGAATGAGGGATGTCAGTTGCCATTACATTTGATCATGTGACAAAGAAATACCTGTCCTTTTCGGGTGAAACCACAGCGGTTGAACAATTCGACTGCACGATACGAGAAGGTGAATTCATCGGTATCGTCGGTCCCAGCGGATGCGGCAAGAGCACAATTTTGTCCATGCTGGCCGGACTTTTTGCCCCCACTTCAGGCGAGGTCAAATTATTTGGCAAGCCGGTCAGCGGACCGTCTCCTGCTATCGGATACATGCTGCAACAGGATTATTTGCTGCCTTGGCGCACGATCTGGGAGAACGTATGCATCGGTCTGGAAATTCGCAACGAAAAAAACGAACCCCAATTGAAATATGCAGAAAAGCTTCTGCACGAGATGGGATTGGCCGGAACAGAAAAGAAGTATCCTCATCAACTGTCCGGCGGCATGCGTCAACGGGCCGCCCTTGTCCGCACCTTGTCCGTCAAACCGCAAGTCCTGCTGTTGGATGAACCCTTTTCCGCGCTCGATTATCAGATCAAACTGCAATTGGAGGATCTGATCGCGCAAACCTTGCGCCGTCACAATATTACGTCCGTTTTGGTGACCCATGATTTGGGCGAAGCGATCGCCATGTGCGACCGGGTTTTGGTCATGGCCAGCCGTCCGGGACGATTGAAAACGATTGTCGAAGTGCCCGCATCCATTCGCGAGATGTCTCCGCTGGACGCTCGTGAACATCCGGAGTTTCATCACCTGTTTCGCCGGTTATGGGGGGATTTGCAGGATGATGAATAGCGTTTGGCAACAGCAAGCCCTCACACCGGAACATGCTGCATTTTTAAAGCAGCAGCGAAAGGTGAAGCTCCAGGTGGCAGCGGCCCAATGGGGGCTGCTTGCAGCCTTGTTGTTGTTATGGGAAGTAGCAGCCGGTCATAATTGGATCAATCCGTTTATTTTTTCCTATCCGTCAAAAATCTGGCGACTATTCCTGCAGATGATGCAGGACG
>JAGVBM010000377.1 GCA_020059765.1 Bacillota bacterium | reverse complement strand
CATCGCCCCATTCATGGCACCCGCATTGATGTAAACATCTCCATTCGGGATTTCCTCGGGGTCTGTCGGGATTACGAATCCGAATCCTTGTGCTTTGCCTTGCAAGCGTCCGACGACCAGGTTCATTTTTGAAGGAAGACCGTATCGATGGGTACGGGTACGAACCACCGACCCCTCATCTTCCATCCGGTTCAGAAGTTTGGTAAACTCCTCCATTTCATCTCCGTTGGCAAATCCTAATGCTTCTTGCAGTTCGAGCACATTCATCGGTTTATATAATTTCTCTTTCATGAGATCCATAATCCGTTGTTCCAAGGCATATCCCTCCTATTCCTTGTATTATATACAAACCGGGACAAAAACAGGAGAGGCAATCCCCTGTCTACCCTCGCAAAAACTGTTCCACATCGGCAAACACTTGATCACGATCGTGATCTACCGGCAAAATATGACCCGAATTGGGATACCGCTTCAATTGTTTTTGCCGGGATCCAATGTGTTGAAAAATATATTCGGCACTTTTCGGCCGCACCGTCAAATCTTGTTCCGCCTGCAGAATCAAGACGGGAACTTTGATATCCTGCAATTCGCGGCGTACGGCCCGTATCAGCTTCAACAATTCGGGCACGCATCGCATCGGTGTCTTGGCATAACCGGCCAGAAACGGTTCAATATGCTCCGGGTGAGGCGTTTTATGAGGATTAAATTTGACAAACGGAGCAATCCACCGGGCAAACCTGGCACGCCGGTCCTGTATAAAAATTGGCGCGCACATGGAAATGACGCCTGCGACAGGCAAGCGTGCAGCCAAGTGCAGCGCCAGGGAACCTCCCATGGACAATCCTGCCGCATAAACGTCTTCGTGTTTTCTTTTCAGATCAAAATAGGCATCCCCTGCCGATTTGACCCAATCTTTCATGCCCGTTTGCATCATGTCTTCCGGTGTTGTACCATGTCCAGCCAGTAATGGAGCTTTAACAGTATACCCTTTTTCCGCAAGAAATTTCCCCAACGGCCGCAATTCCGAGGGAGTCCCCGTAAAACCGTGAAGCAGCAGGACAGCCTTTTTTCCACCTGAAAACTCAAATGGCCTCGGATCTTTCATTTCGGTTCCCCCCCCTATCCCTGATTGTCGTTTGTATGGATAAACCCGCCGACAATCCGGTTTATATCCGCTTGATCGCATCCCAAACAAATCATATGATCCGATTCGGGGAAAAATTGAATATTTTTCTCCCGTGACGCGACACTGTTGTAAATGTGCCAGGCACTTCTCGGCTGCACCAAATCATCTTTCTCCCCTTGCAGAATCAGCACGGGAATGTTGACGTTCGGCAGCAAGGGCTTTAACTCCCTGATCAAGTGCTGAAAATGCAGAACCGCTTTGAGTGGAGTAATGCGAATTTTGACCGCATAACGATGGGATTCCCCGCTGCGGGAGCGGAACAGGTTTTCCCTGCGGATTCGATTGCGGATCGTTTCGCTGATGGTGCGAACCATCTGCCGTTTGTTGACGTAATAAATCGGTGTCGACAAAAAGGTCAAGGAACGAATCGCATATTTCCCGGCCAAATAGGCAGCGATCAGTCCTCCCATGGAAAATCCCACAAGATGAACATCTTTTCCTGCTCGCTGCAACTCAACCATTAGCGCCTCCACGCCGGCAATCCAGTCTTGCCCAGTCGCCCGTTTCATCTCGGAACGAGTTCCTCCGTGCCCCGCCAAAACCGGTGTATGAACCTCGTAACCCTGTTCCCGCAAGTAGCGGGCCAAAGGCGCCACTTCGTGCGGAGAACCTGTGAATCCATGGATCAGCAAACAAACACTCATCCTGTTTCGCGATCCCCGCGGGGATTTCGCAATCACCTCGCATGATCGGACTAACAAGTATCAAAAAAGGCACCGCCCCGAAGGAACGGTACCCGATACGTTCACGATGTCATGCATGCGTAACCAGCCATGCGACCCAAACGGAAAGCAGAATAAAAGCTGTTGCCAATCCGGTGGTGATTTTTGCAAAAACGGCATCCATTCCGCGCGCTTTGCGGCCGATCATCTGTTCCGCACCGCCGGTAATCGCTCCTGACAAGCCCGCGCTGCGGCCGGATTGCAGCAAAACGACAATGATCAACAGAACGCTGACGATCATCAACATGACTTTTGCAAATGTAATCATACTGTCACCTCCCAGATTGGGTCAAGAAGCGAACCGAACCGCAAATTCTTGCCTATTGTATCACAGCATTCCGATTTTTGACAAGAAAAGGTTACTTCTTGATGTTGTAGAACGCTTTGCGGCCCCCGTACTGGCTTGTGTAATCCAGCATATCTTCAATCCGCAGCAACTGGTTGTACTTGGCTACGCGATCCGTGCGAGACGGAGCACCGGTCTTGATCTGGCCGGCATTGGCAGCGACAGCGATATCCGCGATGGTGACATCTTCCGATTCGCCGGAGCGGTGGGAAATGACAGCGGTGTAACCGGCCCGTTTTGCCATCTCAATCGCGTCAAATGTTTCCGTCAGTGTGCCGATTTGGTTGACTTTCACAAGAATCGAGTTCCCGACGCTTTGTTCGATTCCCTGTCCCAAACGCTCCGTGTTGGTCACAAACAGATCGTCTCCCACCAATTGCACTTTCGATCCGATTCGTTCGGTCAGCTTTTGCCAGCCTTCCCAATCGTCTTCCGCCAACCCGTCTTCAATCGAGATAATCGGGTACTTGGCCGTCAGCTCTTCGTACCATGCAATCATTTCCTCCGAAGTTTTGGTAACCCCTTCGCCTTCCAGATGGTATTTCCCGTCTTTGTAAATTTCCGTCGATGCGACGTCGAGAGCCAGATAGATCTGTTCCCCCGGTTTGTATCCCGCTCGCTCAATCGCCGTCATGATCACTTTCAAAGCATCTTCATTCGACTTGAGGTTCGGTGCAAAACCCCCTTCATCCCCGACAGCCGTATTCAGTCCTTGTTCTTTCAGCACCGATTTCAGATTATGAAACACTTCCGCTCCCATCCGAAGCGCTTCCCGGAAGCTTTCGGCACCCACCGGCATGACCATGAATTCCTGAATGTCCACGTTGTTGTCCGCGTGAGCCCCGCCGTTCAGAATATTCATCATCGGAACCGGCAGTGTCTTGGCATTGAAACCGCCAAGATACACATACAGGGGGAGCCCGAGGAAATCGGCCGCCGCATGGGCAGCCGCCATGGAAACACCGAGTATTGCATTAGCTCCCAGTTTCGCTTTGTTTGCTGTTCCATCCAACTGGATCATCAATTGGTCAATGCCAACTTGATCCAGGGCATCCATCCCAATGATTTCCGGTCCAATGATATCGTTGACGTTTTCAACGGCTTTCAACACACCTTTGCCCAAAAAACGGGACTTGTCCCCGTCGCGCAGTTCAATTGCTTCATGGGCGCCGGTTGAGGCGCCGGACGGAACGATTGCGCGGCCAATCGCGCCGCTTTCCAGTTCCACTTCCACTTCCACAGTCGGGTTGCCGCGGGAGTCCAATACTTCTCTTGCACGAACGTCATAAATGATACTCATGTTTCTCCATCCTTTCTGTCACTCCAGATTATTGGCGTTCTTCAATGATCAGCGACTTCCCCGTCATTTCAACCGGCTGCGGCAGTTCCAGCAATTGCAGCAGTGTTGGCGACACGTCCGCCAGGATCCCGCCTTCACGCAATTGAATGACCGGTTTGGTGACAATACAAGGAACCGGTTGCGTCGTATGGGCCGTCCATGGCTTTCCGCTTACCGGATCAATCATGATGTCCGCGTTTCCATGGTCGGCAATGATCATGGCAACTCCGCCTTTTGCTAGGATGGCATCGACCACCCGCCCCAAACATTCATCGACCGTTTCCACCGCTTTGATCGCCGCCTCCATGATTCCCGAGTGGCCCACCATATCAGGGTTGGCGAAGTTCAGAACAATCGCGTCGAACGTTTCAGCTGCAATTTCTTTGACCGCTGCGTCCGTGACCTCATAGGCGCTCATTTCCGGCTGCAAGTCATAAGTAGCCACCTTCGGAGAAGGAATCAAGATTCGTTCCTCACCCGGAAAATTCTCTTCCCGTCCGCCGGAGAAGAAGGACGTGACATGCGGAAACTTCTCCGTCTCGGCAATTCGCAGCTGCTGCAATCCGTTTTGTGCCAACACTTCGCCAAATGTGTTGTCCAGATTGGTCGGTTTGTAGGCCACATAGCCGTCAACGGATTCGGAAAAATGGGTCAGACAGACATAATACAGGTCTTTCGGCTGTTTCGATCCCCGGTCAAAACCACGGAAATCTTCGTTGGTAAATGCCAAGGAAATCTGAATGGCGCGATCCGGCCGGAAGTTGAACATGATGATCGCGTCCCGATCCTTGATCAATCCTACCGGTGCACCGTCTTCTTTGACAATCACCGTCGGCATGACGAATTCGTCCGTGACCGACTTTTCGTAACTTTCCTGCAGCGCTTCGACCGGATCCGTATATTGCGGACCTTCCCCGTAGACCATAGCGTGGTACGCTTTCTCGGTTCGCTCCCAGCGCTTGTCACGATCCATAGCATAATATCGGCCCTGTACGGTCGCCAATTTGCCAACGCCGAGTTCCTGCATGTTGCTCTGCAGGTCACGAATGTAATTGACTGCCGTGTGCGGCATTACATCTCGCCCGTCCAGGAAAGCGTGCACATACACCTCATGCACTTCCTCTTTCTTAGCCAAGTCCAACAAGGCGTACAGATGGTTGATGTGACTATGTACCCCGCCGTCGGACACCAGGCCGTACAAGTGGAGTTTCGAACCGTTTTTCTTAACATGTTCGATCGCACCGAGGAAGGTTTCATTGTCGTAGAATTCCCCTTCGCGAATCGATTTGCTGATGCGGGTCAAGTCTTGATAGACAATACGCCCCGCTCCGATATTCAAATGGCCGACTTCCGAATTCCCCATTTGACCTTCCGGCAATCCGACAGATTCCCCGGAAGCACCAAGCTGTGTATGGGGAAAGGCAGACATATACCGGTCAAAATTCGGCTTTTTGGCTTGCGCGACAGCGTTTCCTTCCGTTTCATCCCGCAAACCGAATCCGTCCAAAATGATCAAGGCTACAGGTTTCGGTCTGGTCATCTCGTGTCTCTCCTCCTTCCCTCTTACTTTACACCATGAATCAAGCCGATGTAAGAAGCGGGCTGCAAGCTGCCGCCTCCGACCAAAGCCCCGTCAATATCCGGCTGTTCCATGAAATCGCCAATGTTTTCCGGCTTCACCGATCCGCCGTACTGTATGCGGATTTGCCCGGCAGTTGCCTGATCATACAGGTCGGCAACCACTTGCCGAATATGCCGGATCACTTCGTTGGCATCTTCCGCCGTTGAAGATTTGCCGGTTCCGATCGCCCAAATCGGCTCGTAGGCGATCACCAACGATGCCGCTTGTTCCTTTGTTGCACCGGTCAACGCAGCACGCGTCTGTCCTTCCACGATCGCAAACGTATCGCCTGCTTCCCGTTGGGTCAAATCTTCCCCTACGCAGACAATCGGCGTCAAACCGTGGACAAGACTGGCGACAACCTTTCGGTTCACCGTTTCATCCGTCTCGTTAAAATACGCCCTGCGCTCCGAGTGACCGATGATGACATAGCGAACTCCCAGTTCCGTCAACATGCGCGGCGCAATTTCCCCCGTATAGGCCCCTTCTTCGGCAAAATGCACGTTTTGTGCCCCAACCGCAATCGAATCACTCAAGGATTCCCGTAATACGGCCAAGACAGTAAACGGTGCGCATACCACCATTTCAACCCCGGTCTTGTTTTTCAATTCCTGATTGACGGAAGCCGCAAATTCTTTTGCTTCTGCTGCGGTTTTGTGCATTTTCCAGTTGCCTGCAATAATCGGTTTGCGATGTTGCATCGCATGTTCCCTCCCGTGGACTGTTACTTGTCGTTCAATGCATCAATGCCCGGCAACAGTTTTCCTTCCAGAAACTCAAGCGATGCACCGCCGCCGGTGGAAATATGAGTCATTCGATCGGACAGTCCGCTTTTTTCCACTGCGGCCACCGAATCGCCGCCACCGACAATGGTCGTCCCCTCCACTTCGGCGACTGCTTCCGCAATCGCATGGGTCCCTTTGGCAAACGCGTCAAATTCAAACACACCCATGGGCCCGTTCCATACCACTGTTTTCGACGTACGGACCGCGGCTTGATAGTTTTTAATCGTCTCCGGTCCAATATCCAACGCCATCCACTCGGCCGGTGTTTCATTCAAACCGACCGTCAGGTGATCCGCTTGGGCGCTAAACTCGGCTGCAGCCACCAAGTCCACCGGCAGAAGCAATTCGACTCCTTTGTCTTTCGCACGTTCCGTCAAAAGTTTGGCTTCCTTCAGCTTTTCCGGCTCGACGAGCGATTTGCCCAATTGATATCCCAGTGCCGTCAAGAACGTATTGGCCATACCTCCGCCAATAATCAAGCGATCCACTTTTGTCAGCAGATTTTCAATCACTGTGATTTTGTCGCTGACTTTTGCCCCTCCGATAATCGCCGTAAACGGACGTTCCGGATTGGACAGCGCCTTGCCCATGATGGAGATCTCTTTCTCCATCAGAAAACCGGCGACTGACGGCAGATATTGAGCGATACCGGCTGTAGTGGCGTGTGCGCGATGAGCGGCACCGAACGCATCATTCACGTAAATATCGGCAAGCTTCGCAAACTGGCGGGCCAACTCCGGATCGTTCTTTTCTTCCCCTTTATGGAACCGCACATTTTCCAGGAGCAGAACGTCACCGTCCTGCAGCAATTGAATGCGATCCTGAACTTGCGGACCCACAGAGTCGCTTGTTTTTTCCACATTTTTGGCAAGCAGTTCCGACAGACGAACGGCAACCGGGTCCAAGCTGAACTTCGGATTGACCTCCCCTTTCGGACGGCCCAAGTGACTGGCTAAGATCACTTTCGCACCCTGATCGATCAAGTATCGAATTGTCGGCAAAGCTGCTTGAATTCGTGTATCGTCTGTAATTCTTCCCTCTTCCAAGGGAACATTGAAATCTACCCGCACAAACACACGCTTGCCGCGTACATCAATGTCTCTGACGGTTTTCTTGTTCATTGCGTCATCCTCCTGCGCGCCTAAGGTTGCACATGCCTGAAAAACGCACACGCAAAGAGGAGAATGAAACATTCTCCTCAGCGTGAACATTGTACCAAACTTCGCAATGGACGTAAATTGTCCCGTTGCAAGCCGCTTCCGATTTTAGCACAGTTTTTTAGAAAGATTTTCTGGAGATGTAGTCAATCAGGTCGACCACCCGGTTGGAATAACCCCATTCGTTGTCATACCAGGATACGATTTTTGCCATATTGCCGTCGATCACCATGGTCGACAATGCGTCAACGATGGAAGAACGGGGGTCTCCGTTGAAATCTTTCGAGACAAGGGGCAGTTCCTCAAACCCGAGAATTCCTTTCAACGGACCTTCTGCCGCTTCTTTCAATGCCGCATTGATTTCTTCCGCAGACGTTTCTTTTTCCAATTCAACGTTCAGGTCAACGACGGATACATTTGGGGTCGGCACCCGCATAGCAAAGCCGTTCAGCTTGCCTTTCAGTTCCGGCAGCACCAATGCCACCGCTTTTGCTGCTCCGGTAGTGGTCGGAATGATGCTCAAACCGGCAGCCCGCGCACGTCTCAGGTCTTTATGGGGCAGGTCAAGAATTTGCTGGTCATTGGTGTAGGAGTGAACGGTTGTCATCAACCCGTGCTTGATGCCAAACTTCTCATGCACCACTTTAGCAAACGGTGCCAGGCAGTTTGTCGTGCAGGAAGCATTGGAAACCACATGATGATTGGCCGGATCGTACTGGTCTTCGTTGACCCCCATCACGATGGTGATATCTTCGCCTTTGGCCGGTGCGGAAATAATCACTTTCTTGGCACCTCCGCCGGTGATGTGCGCTTCTGCTTTCGATTTATCCGTGAAACGTCCGGTGGATTCGACCACAATGTCAACGCCCAGTTCCCTCCAAGGCAGTTGTCCGGGATCCCGTTCCGCCAATACTTTGATCTCTTTGCCGTTGACGAGCAAAGCTCCTTGGCGTGCTTCCACTTCCGCATGCAAAATACCGTGCACAGAGTCATATTTCAACAAATGGGCCAACGTCCCAGCGTCAGTCAAGTCGTTTACTGCCACAATGTCCACTTCCGGGCTGCCCATTGCTGCCCGAAGTACGTTTCTTCCAATTCGGCCGAACCCATTAATTCCTACACGAACCGCCATTTTGAATTCCTCCATTTTCTCCTGAAATCATCTATTTACAGCAAAGCCAGGATCGCTTCCGCGCAAACCTCGTCTGTCACCAGTACATCCTGTCGGCTTCCGCGAGCGACAGCAATCACAGCAGGTGCTTTTTCTTTGCCGCCGGCCACCGCAATCATCATCTCCACATTTTTAAGATCATTCATGCGAATTCCGATCGAATTCATACGGTACACAACGCGGCCGTCTTGAGAAAAAAAATACCCAAGCGCTTCCCCCAATGCCCCTTTTTCTTCTAAAGAATCCAAGACCTCGTTCGGCAGGCCGCGGCGCTTGGCCATAATAACAGCTTGCCCGATTCCATAAACCACCATTCGAACACTCTTAATCCGATTCAAATAATTTTGAATGTGAGGTTCTTCATGCAGCATATGGCTTGCTTCCTCGGACAGGTTGTCCGGTACATGCAGCATACGGTAAGTCCCGCCCAATTTGTTGGCAATGGCGGCGGCAATCGTGTTAGCCTGAATCTCCACATTTTCTCCCACTCCGCCGCGGGCGGGGAGAACTTCAACCGTATGAAGCATCGGCCCCGTCGGCATCATAGTGGCCACCTCCGCTATGGTGGTTCCTCCGGTAACGGCCAACACCCCTTCTTTCAGATGCTCCCGGAGCAATCGCGCCGTCTGATATCCCATTTCTCTTTTTACGAGCGGATTATCTTTTGAATCACCGGGTACAATAAGCACCTGCGGAATTCCCAAAGCGTCCGATAGACGTTCTTCAAGCTTTTGAAATCCATCCAATTCCCGTACCATTCCGTCCAAACTATTGAGGATCTGGCGTCCAGCATCGGTGATGCTCATCCCGATTGTTTCCGCCAATATCAAACCTTGGTCTCGTAAAAAATCAACCTCTGCCCGGAGAATCCGTTCGGTTGTCTGCAAATTTTGCGCCAGACTTCGTCTCCCGATTGGCTGTGCAAGATGAATCTGCTTCAAGATCCGGTAGCGGCGCTTCATCTCTTGCAAGATGTCCGGGACTAGCCTCTGTTGAATTTTAATTAGATCTTTCATCCGGCCCCCTTCGGGACTAAATATGTCCCATATATACATTTTATGTCCCATGTACGCGAAAAGAAAATGGCATACCGCCACAGATTGAATTTACAGTTTTATTCTATGAGAACTTTCCGTAAATGGCAATACCAATTTAGTATCGTTTTCTCTGCATGGAAGATGGAATGCCGATCTCTTCGCGATATTTGGCCACTGTCCGACGGGAAATCCGAATTCCTTCCCGCTGCAGCAGTTCGCTGATTTTCTGATCGCTTAACGGTTGGCTGGTATCTTCTCGATCGATCATCGATTTGATCTTTGCCTTGATGCTTTCCGCCGACGCCGAATCCCCTTCGTTGGTGGCAACCCCTGAACCGAAAAAATACTTTAGTTCGAATACGCCTTGCGGTGTTTGTGCATATTTGCCCGCTGTCGCACGGGAAACGGTGGATTCGTGCATGCCGATTTTATCAGCAATCTGCTTTAACGTAAGCGGTCTTAGTTTGTGCACTCCTTGCTGAAAAAATTCTTTTTGATATTCGACAATCGCTTCCGTCACCTTGGACAGCGTCTGTCTCCTCTGTTCAATGCTCTTCAGCAGCCACAAAGCAGAGTTGAGTTTGCCCGTAATGTATTCCTTGGTCTCCTGAGCGACACTGTCATTTTGCTGTTCCAGGATTTTTCGGTAAAAATCATTAATATGCAGACGGGGCATAGCCCGATCATTGACCAATACCACGTACTCGCCTGATACTCGCTCCACGACCACATCCGGCATGATATATTCGGGTGTTTCACTGGTATACCAGCGGCCCGGCTTTGGATCCAGGGAACGAATCAAATCGATGGCTTGTTGTGTCTGTTTGGCGGTAATGCCCAAGGCAGCGGCTATTTTGCTGACTTTGCCTTGTGCGACGTCAGGCAAGTGCCGCTCCACAATCTGGAATACTTCCTGCGGAACGCCTTCGCTTTCCCGCAATTGCAGGAGCAGGCATTCTTCCAGGGAACGGGCGGCCACTCCCGTTGGCTCC
This sequence comes from Bacillota bacterium, assembly GCA_020059765.1. Classification (GTDB taxonomy): domain Bacteria; phylum Bacillota; class Bacilli; order Tumebacillales; family Effusibacillaceae; genus Effusibacillus. Next base: position 5,568 of record JAGVBM010000377.1, on the reverse strand, counting down.
AAAGACTGAACCAGGCGCAGCGATTGCTCCACTTGCTCCTGAGAGCATTGCTTCATCTCGGCTATTTCTTCCGCAGACAGCGTCAAATATCCGTTTGAATCCAGGTTTCCAATAATGAAAGCTCCGATATGTCGTTCTTTCGGATCGGCTTTCGTCAGGTTCAATTGACGCAAAAGGTGGTCTTCCAACGACTGGTTGGTACGATATACCGATTCAATCGGAACCCCTTTGCTCTCGCGAATCGATTTGCGCTCCCGGTTGTCTTTTTGTTCCCTTGCAATTTGCAGCCAATCCGGCGCCTCCAACTCCATGACCGGATTTTGCGCCGCTTCTGTCTCCAGATACTCCAGCAACTCTTGTGAAGAAAATTGCAGTATTGTAATCGCCTGACGAAGTTCGGGTGTCATGACGAGTTTCTGAATTTGTTCCTGCCACAGTCCGTAACCCATTCGCATAGAATCCCCCCTACACCCTATGGGTTGACTATGTTTAGTTTACCCCAGATGAGCGGGAATCGCCACTAAAAGTCTGCTGGGCCAATCCGATCAGGAACGGATATGGACATGCAGAAACCCGTTCCGATCCAAATGCGCATAGCGGACACAGCGAATGTCGTAAACCTGCAAATCTTGCAGCCGCTCCCTCATCCACGGTTCGGTGCGGCCGATTCGAATCAGATTTTCCCGCACAATCTCTCCTTGCCGAATCAGGTAGAAAGGGTTTGCCCAGCCTGTCATCCTGCTTCCATCCCCTTTGCAATATCTGCTAACTTTTAGTCATGCCCCTCGTTGCAATAGAATACACTGCATTAGATACCGACAGAGGGGGAATGTTGCCTTGCGTATCGGATTCATCGGAACCGGGAGCATGGGGGGGATGTTAACCAAGGCATTCGCCCGTGCCGCTATTGCAAATGTGGAAATTGTCGCATTCAACCGAACACCTGCCAAACTGGACAAGATCGTATTGGAATATCCCGCCGTCCAAAAAATGGACAGTGCTGCGTCACTCGGCAAAACTTCCCAAGTCATTTTTCTGTGCGTGAAACCCGGGGACGTGCAAACCGTCCTGAATTCGCTTCAACCCTGTCTCACCCGGGATCAATTTCTCGTCTCCATCAATTCCGTTTGGTCTATCGCCGATCTGGAACAAGCTGCTCCGTGCAAAGTCGTAAAACTGATTCCATCGATCACGCAAGAATCCTTGTCCGGGGCGATCCTGACCATGTACGGTTCACGGCTGACTCATGCGGATCTTGAGTTGATGAACTCTTTGCTGCAAGCCATCTCCTTTCCGATTGCCATCGACGAACAGCAAACCCGGGTCAGTTCCGACCTGACCAGCTGCGGACCGGCCTTTATGTCTCACGTTCTGCAATCCTTTGCGACTGCGGCGGAACGCCAAGGCAACCTCTCGCGGGAACAAGCGGATATACTGGTAAAAACAATGATCTACGGACTTGCCAAACTTATTGTGGAGGAAGGTTTCTCGTTTCATGATGTCATCAAGCGGGTCGCAGTCCCCGGAGGCGTAACGGCAGAGGGATTAAAAGTCTTGGAACCGGCGTTGGACGGGGTATTTGACCGGGTTTTGACGGCAACGCGACTGAAGCAAACAGAACATGAAACTCACAAATGACAAATGCCCTTTGGAGAAAACCGGTTTCCAAAGGGCATTTGGCTTGTTGTCTTGCGGATCGCGCCTCTTATGAATTCACTCTCGACTGGCGCTTGGAATAAGCCCAGTGATTGGTCGGTCCATGTCCTCCGCCGAGTTCCAGAGAATCCGAGATGGCATAGGCAATAAATTCTTTGGCAACCGATACGGCATCCATGACGCTTTTGCCTTTTGCCAATTCCGCCGTGATCGCGGCCGAGAATGTACAGCCAGTGCCGTGGGTATGCCGGGTATGGACCCGAGTGGAACGAAGCTCAAGCATCTCTGAACCGTCAAATACAATGTCGATCGCCTCGCCTTCCAGATGTCCCCCCTTCACCACCACCGTCTGCGGCCCCAACTGGTGAATCCGTTTTGCCGCTTCCCGCATGTCTTCAAGGGTCTTGATCTCCCGATCGATCAATACTTGCGCCTCCGGCAGATTGGGAGTGATCACTTCCGCCAACGGAAGCAATTGACGGATCAGCGCGTTCTGGGCGGATTCTTCCAACAGGCGGGCACCGCCTTTGGCCACCATGACGGGATCAACGACCAGCCTTTGGATGCGGTGCGCCCGAATCCTGGCAGCCACCGTTTCGATGATGGCAGCGGACGACAACATGCCGGTCTTTGCCGCGTCGACTCCGATATCGGTCACTACCGCATCAATTTGCTTTTCAACGGCTTCCAACGGCAAATTGTAGATTCCGTGTACGCCCAATGTATTTTGTGCCGTAATGGCGGTCAATGCCGACATGCCGTACACCCCAAGCACCGTAAATGTCTTTATGTCTGCTTGGATACCCGCGCCGCCGCCGCTGTCCGAACCGGCGATTGTCAAAGCACGCGCAATAGTCATGGGAGGTCCCTCCTATTCTCCTTCTAATCCAAGGATTGCTCACTCGTTCCTATTGTAAGACTGCGAAAAAATCCGGTCAATTCCTCTTCCAAATGATCTTAGCTGCCAAATCCCTTCTGTTCCTTAAAATGGCTGTTGCAAAAACATATTGCATCGTGTATGATAAAAAACGTCGCTTCGGGAATTCAACCCGAAATCAGCATACTGCAAAGCACCCGTGGTCCAATGGATAGGACGCAGGCCTCCGGAGCCTGAGGTAGGAGTTCGATTCTCTTCGGGTGCACCAGAAACAAGCCGCTCAACATGCCGAGTGGTTTTTTTTTGTTGATTATATGTAAATTTCTTCTTGTATTATTGGTCACTGTTCACTGTGAAAAACCGCTTTTCTCTTCCAGTCCGGCTGACGGCTTCAGATTCCGCTGTATTCGAGAAATGGGGATGGATAAAATTCCCCCTATCATGATAATGACCGCTAAGCCGACGTAGACCATACGAATCGTAATCCTATCGCCTAAGTACCCAACGCCAAGGTAAATGACAAGGCTAACATAGGAAATTACCATGGAGATAGTACTTTTGACTCGACCTTGAAATTCGGTTGGTACAAGTGTCTGGATGATTGTATCATAATTGATACGGGTACTGACGAAAAACAGCCCCATCAATCCATATCCAATGATTGCCTGCGTTAGGCCATTGGATGTGAGGAAAACCAGAATGGACAGTCCTAACAAAACCATGCCTGGTGTGACATATCGTTCTGATCCGATATTTCTGATTACACTTAAGAGGAAAATCCCACCGATAATCGCACCAATCGCCCATGCTGCATCGATAAAACCAAAACCCGTAGAACCGACCTTTAGTACATTCATCGAAAAGGAAGGCAGTAAGACATTTGTGGTATAGAGAGTAATAAACAGAAACAGTTGCAAGACAGCAATTCCCACAACATACGTATGTTTTTTCAAATAAGAAATACCTTCCAAGAAGTCTCGGTATACCCCCGTGGCCTTCTTCTCCAATCTAGGTGCTACATATCTGCCTCTGCGTATAAAAAAAGTAAATCCTGCCGATATAAAAAAGGAAACGGCATTGATCAGCATGACGAGGACCGGATTAAATGAAGCGATAATAATACCCCCGAGACCCGCTCCCACTAAAGCTCCCATCTGTAAAAACATACTGCTCAACGAGTTAGCAGAAAGCAATTGTTCAACAGGAACGATCTCACGTACTAGTCCCCCCGAACTAGGCCAATAAAAGCGGTCTCCAACGGATACCAAAAATACCACTGCGTAAAGCATCCATGTCTGCAACGAATGGAGATAATACATCAATGGGATGAGTGTGATAATTGACCCTCGAAACAGATCCGCTCCCATGCAAATAAGACGCCGATCCCAACGGTCTACTAATACTCCAATCCACGGCGAAAATAAAATGCCCGGCACACTGGTGAGCGCAAGCAACCACCCCATAGAGGATGTGGTGCCTGTCAACTGGGTGATCATCCACGCTATACCTATAAATTGCATGCCATCGCCAACCGTGGAAACGATGGTTCCGAAAAAGTAATTGCGAAAACTGCGGTTTTTTAAAACCGGTGCCAAAGATTCAAACAAAGGAAATCATCCCATTTCAATGATTATTGTTTGTAGTGCCTTTTCAATCTTTTCAAGGGCATCCTCTACCGTTTGGCCTTGAGCTACAATCCATCCGTATCGCTCCATGGAATTCTTAAAGGGTGCAACCATCTGACCTGGGGATAAATTCATCTGGCACCTTACAATTCCTTCTTGTGTCATGGCCTGTTCGATTCCTTCTATGCTTCTGATTGTACCCTCCGGTAATGTAAGATATCGAATCGCCGCCCCTTTCGGACTTTGAATATCTACAAGAGGCTCTTTTCCAGCCATGCCTTGGAAAGTCAAGGTGAACACATCTATACCGTAGGCCAGTTCAGTCAGTTCATAAATGAAATCTCCTCCGGCACGTGTATGCGACTCAATGATATAAGGTCCGTCCTCTGTAACAATCATCTCAGTATGCGAAGGGCCCATTTGATGACCGATTGAGGAGAGAAAAGCAAGAGTATACGCTTGAACCTCTTGTATGATTTCGTCCTCCAAAGCAGAAGGAATGGAGTGTCCAATTTCAACAAAAGAAGGAGCTCCCGTTGTTAATTTGTCTGTTACAGCGATAACGTGATGCTCTCCGTTCCAACTGAACGCCTCTACGCTGATTTCTGTACCTACTAGAAATTTTTCAGCAAGTACAGGAGAGTCAGGAAATGCTTGTTTAATGGAATCAACTGCTTGTTCCACTTCATGCGGTGATTCGAGTTTATAGATTTGCATACTGCCGGTTCCCATAGTCGGCTTCAAAATAATAGGCCAACCGTATTTCTCTGCAAATGTCAGCGTTTCTGAAACAGATGATACAATTGCGTGAGGGATTGTTCGTAAATGGCTGCGACTTAGATGCTCCCTCATTTTTTCCTTGTCACGAGTCAGACGAACAGGCTGCAGGGGATTCCCAATAATTCCTAATCGTTCCTTAATGATCGCCGCTGTCAGCAACCCCATTTCATTCATCGAAACAACACAATCAAACGGATTGTTCTTATGCAAAACCTCTACGAGATCAGGGATATCCGGATGATCAAGCGGTAAGGTAAAGATATGATTGATGAATGGCAGATCTTCTGGTTTCAGATTCGATTTGTCTTGAATGACCGTTACATCAAATCCACTCTCTTTTGCCTTCTGATAAAGTGAATTCCACCCTCCGATCATCACCATTCGTTTCGGTTGTTGTGTATCATTGGCCATCGGTCAGACTCCTTCCGAAACTGCAATTGTAAGCTTTGAAATTGCTTCATTTGCACGCTGTACAGCCTGTTGCCGATTTTCACCAACTACTGTAATATGTCCCAGAGCATCCATGTTTTTTTGCGGACGACTCGTCACGAAATCTCCTTCTTTTTTATTGATTGAAAATTCCATAAGACCCGGTACCTTAAAGATCTCTTCCATCCCCGAAAGTTCTTT
>JAGVBM010000087.1 GCA_020059765.1 Bacillota bacterium | reverse complement strand
TTTTCTGGAACAAGTGAAGCGGCAACTGCCATTGCATTAGGAGTATAAAGCGATGATCCGAGTGCGGCAGTAATTCTGGACAGGAATAACCACCCGAAGGAAGGAACGATTGCAGAAATCCCATTGGAAATTGCAAAGATCACGAGGGACCAAACCAATAATCCTTTCCTTGGAATATTCGCTGTGAGTGCTCCTAGAATGGGTGAACTTAAAGCGTAGACGACGGCAAAGGCGGTTACGAGTTGCCCGGCCGTTGCTACTGTCACACCAGCATCGTGTGCGATGCTTGGAAGTATTCCTGCAATCATAAATGCATCAGTGCCTATAGCGAAAGTCCCCAAGGCAAATATGAGTATTCGATAATTCAATTCTACCACCTCCAATGAACTTGAACTTATTTTAGGGTATGACATTGGTGTCAAGGTCAAGGGATGGTAAACAAATACGCCGGAAAACCCTATATAGGTCAATCCGGCGTCTGCATTGCGCTTGCAACTGCGGTTTTGTCTAGTAGCCCACGGCTGAGATTGTTTTGGTCGAGATCCAAAACATGTAGACTCGAACCTTTAATCATGGAAATACGCTCCTCCAGTTTGGCTTTGAGTTCCAACAGGGCTCGGATCTGGTCATTCGTCTCAGCCAATTTTCTTTCGTAAAGCGACAGTATCCCTTCACATACAGGGTTTTTGTGGGGAAGCGTATGTCGGACACCGCAATTTAGAATCTTTTCGATTTGGTCGGTATTTAACCCAAGACCAAAATAAAGCTGAATGGCTTTCACCCTCTCGACGGCAATTTCATCGAATTCCCGATAGCCATTTTCAAGTCGTTTCGATTGTATCAGATTCTTTTGTTCGTAGTAACGTAAAGAACGAACGCTTATCCCGGTTCTGCGAGACAATTCGCCAATACGCATTGGTATTCCCTCCTCCTTCCCACTTATAAACCATTATAAACTTTGACATTGGTGTCAAGGTCAAGTTGCTTTGGAATTCACCTGCACAGATTCTTGATTGGTGAAATTATGATATAACAGTTTTCCAATCATCAGTGAATGTGAAATAAGAGAAATTGACGAGGAACAATTGAAAGGCAAAATATTGGTGGATATAGCGAATCCCATTCACCACAGATTTTTCCGATTTCACTGCGGATTGGGGAACTTCTGCCACTGAAGCGAATCATTGATGCCGGAACACTGAAAAACAATCGTACCATTGAACGTATGACACTTTTTTCAAGAGAACTGTCTCAACGATATGGACATTATCCGTATGTGTCTTTGGCGTTATGGGGAGGCGATTCTCAGTAAGCGGTCTGCATCGGCAATTCGTAAAGAAGGCTTGGAGGTAATACAATGTTCCCAGCTTCTTCTTCGGATCTTTAAAAGTTCTTCATATCTCCCGTCTATGATGAAGATGTAAGGAAGATCAAAACAAAAACGGGAGGATGAAAATCATGAAAAAAAGAACGATTGTGGCGCTGGGCTCCTTATTGGTACTGGGATACGCAACCTGGACATTCGCTTCCGAACCGAACAACGCGCAAAGACCATGGTATTTTATGAACGGATCCAACGTTGGAAACGGAACGAACTTCGGCGCGATGATGACAGGCAGCAATTTTGGCGGCATGATGGGCGGATTAAACCAAATCCCCGAGAACGAACAGTTGTTGGATGACGCAGTGATCAAACAAAAAATCAACGATTATTTGGCCCAATACTCGTCAAACGTGCCGCTGGTCGCCGATGATCTGTTCGAATTCAAGAACAACAGCTACTACGTATCGGTGATTGAGAAAAATACGGGTCGCGGCGCGATGGAATTGTTGATTAACCCGTATACCGGCGCCATTCGCCCGGAACAAGGCCCGAACATGATGTGGAATCTGAAATACGGCATGGGCGGGATGATGGGCGGTCAAGGTATGATGGGCCCTGGAATGATGGGCGGCAATTTGGCTGGCGTCATGATGAACGGCTTCGGGACAGCGCAATCGGGTATTTCGAACGGATACACGGACAACAAAATAACGAAAGAGGATGCAATCAAGTCTGCAAATGACTACTTGTCTGCCAATATGCCAGGAACATCGGTTGGCAATGAAGCGCACGCATTCTACGGTTACTACACGCTGCACGTCATGAAAGATGGCAAGACGGTCGGAATGCTAAGCGTCAACGGCAGTACAGGGGATGTATGGTATCACAACTGGCACGGTGACGTTGTGAATGTGGTTCCGTTTCACGAGGAGTAATCAACTAAACAACGAGCGGAGAGGAATGATGAAACATGATGTGGGGAAACGGCGGTTATGGATTCGGTGGTTTTGGCGGGTTCGGATTGGGCCTGCTGGGGATGATCATCCAGTTGTTGATTATCGTCGGCGTGATCTACTTCGTCATCAGTTTGTTTCAGAGAAATAATGCGGGCAGTGCAGATGACCGGGCGGATGCGATCCTGCGTGAACGATTTGTCCGCGGCGAGCTGTCGGAAGACGAATACAAACGGATGCGCAACGCTTTGCGAAAGTAACAAGAACGGGATGACATCCAAAGACGCCATGCTTGTTGGGCATGACGTCTTTGCGTGGTGATTTACAGATTCGCCGTTTGTGCTTCCTTGACCGGCGGAGTATTGGATACTGTGATCTGTTTTTCTTTCAACAAGAACGAACTTAACGCGGCCACAGCGGACGCCAGAGCGAAGAACATAAATACCTGGCTGAAATTCTGCACGCCGTTGGCTCCCACTTGCACAAGGTATCCGGCAATCAGCGGAGAAATAAAAGAACCCATCTGGCCGATTCCGTTCGCGAGCCCTGTGGCGCTCCCTACGACTTCTTTCGGGTACCGTTTTTGCAAATAGGCATAAATCGAGCCGAAATTCAGGTTAATAAAGAACCCCGACAGCAGCAGCAGGGTCAATAACAGACCTGTATTTCCTTTCTCGACGGTCCCCAAAAACCAAAGCACCGGAATCGCTCCCAGGTAGGCGATCAGAGCGACCGGCTTCATCCGATGGAACACTTTGTCCATCAGCCAACCGCCCAGCAACATGGCAAAAAATGCGACAATATAGGGGGCGGATGCGAAGAATCCCATCTGTTTGATATCCATGCCGTGTTGCTTGACCAAGAAAGAGGTAAGCCACGTGGTGCTGCCCCAGTAAACCATCAATTGACAGAACAAGGCGACGACATAAACATAAAAATAACCGTCTTTCAAGAAAACGTCGTAGTTCACTTTTTTCTTGGTCTGTCCGCCGGATTGATCGGCGGTCGAACTGTCATACCCGATTTCTTCGTATTCGTCTTTGTTCAGACGACCTTTGGCAAGCATTTCCTTGGGTGAATCCGAAACAAAATACCATAATGCCCAGATACCCAAGAGACCGGGCAGTGCCAGCATATAGAAGACGGGACGCCATTGTCCGTCAAACAGATAAACGGCAATGCTCGTGACCATAATCGGTACGATTGCCGGTGCAACCGCCCATGAGGTGGCAAAGAAGGAAGTAGCGCGGCCCCGTTCTCCCATGGGAAACCAGTTGTTGATCGTTCGCACCGCGGGCGCAAAATGATGTCCTTCCCCCAGACCCAATCCGATCCGCAACGCGATAAAGTGTCCGAATGACTTGACGGCTCCGGTTAAAGCCGTCACCACCGTAAACACGATGATCGCAATATTCATGACTTTCTTGGAACCGAATTTGTCTGCCAGATAACCGGCGGTGACCTGTGCCAAAGCATAGGCAAAGAAAAATACGGATGCGAGTTGCCCGACCTCGACAGGCGTCAATTGAAGATCCTTTTGGATAAACGGAAGAAAAGTCAACACGGACAACCGGTCAAAGTAATTGATAATATAAAGCAACCATACGACTAACAGCACAACGTACCGATAACCCCAAATTTTCTTAGCTGCAGCTTGCATGAAATCCCCCTCCTTGCCAAATTGAATGACTTGTGTCACGGAATGACTTATCGTCATTAAGGACTAGTTATTCCAGAGAGAAGCAAAAATTGTGCCAACTTTTTTGGTGACAGTTCTGTGTCATTGCGTGAGGTT
>JAGVBM010000076.1 GCA_020059765.1 Bacillota bacterium | reverse complement strand
ACTCCTATGCCCAAGGCCAAAAACAAGCTTATTTTTTGTTCCGCTCCCGAACGCGGTCTGCAACACGTGCCTTTGATCTTCCGTCTGGTTCAGGAAAAAATTCCCGATGTCTCGCTTGTCATTACAATGGATTACAGTCTTTGGGGGTTCGATCCGGGAATTGACGAATATCGAAAATTATTTGACGGTCTGAATGGAGTTAGTTACTTAGGTAAAATTTCCAGAGAGCAATTGATTGAAGAACAAAAGACCAGCATGTTGCATATCTATCCATGTGACGGACCTTATGAAATGTTCTGCTTGGCTTCAATGGAGTGTCAAGCTGCCGGCACCCCTACGGTTGCTACGAATCAAGGCGCCCTGTCGACTACGGTTCAAGACGGACTTACGGGACGGTTAATATACTCGTTACCCGACTTTGACTCCAATTTTCATCAAACATTTGCTGAACGCATTCTGGAGATACTGCTTGATTGCGAATTACGCAAAACAATGGAACAGAACGCTCGGGCACGTGCACTGACCCACTTTTCTTACGAACAACTCATTACAGATTTGGAAGAAAAATTTAGGGAATGGTGTTCCTCAATATCAATTTTTTAATTTCTTGTTCCCTGTCTTTATGACAAATCAGAACAGCGTTATCCGCGACAGTGATAATCAGATCTTCGACACCTATGACTCCCACCACTGCTGTTTCGCTGTACACAATACAATTACGGGTATTTAGCAATCGATGTTCTCCGACTACTACGTTGCCGTCATGATCCTTTTTCACAATTCTCTCCAGTGCCGTCCAGTTCCCCAGATCGTCCCAAACAAACGATCCCGGAATCAGGTAGGTGCATTCCGCCTTTTCCAAAACTCCGTAATCAATTGAGATTTTTGGCAGCATCGCATATTCTTGCCGCAAAATCTTCTGCTCCATCGTCGAACCGATGGCAGATTGAATCTTTCTCAAACGTGCCGCCAAGTTTGGCATGTATTTTTCAATTAAAGAGAAAATAACGGATGCTTTCCAAACAAAAATCCCGCTGTTCCAAAAATAATCCTGCATCTTGACCCATTGTTTGGCGGTTTGCAGATCCGGTTTTTCTGTGAATTTGTCAACTGGCAATACATTTCCTTCAGCACCCGCTGCAACCTTGATATAGCCGTACGCCGTTTCCGGCCGATTCGGTTTGATCCCGAGGGTCACCACGCCTGGAACCTGCAGCGCTTGCCGATACGCTGTCAGCAAGTCGTTGCGGAAAGCCATTTCATCATCGATGTAATGATCTGAAGGCAATGTGATCAAGACTGGATCTAGTTCCTGTTCTAAAAATCGGACAGCGACCAGCCCGATACACGCTGCCGTGTCCTTCGGCTCCGGTTCAACGATAATATTTTCCACGGGAAGGTTCGCTTGTTCTCGAACATATGGCACATATTCCTCAATGGTCACCACATAAATATCCTGGCGGGGAAGAAGCGCCTCCAGACGACTGATTGTTTTTTGAAACATCGATTCTCCATCCATGAACGGAAAGAATTGTTTTGGCAAATCGGCTTGGCTTTTTGGCCACAGTCGAGTGCCGTTGCCACCTGCCATAATGACTGCTTTCAACAACTGGTGTCCCCTCCCTTGCCCTGATGACACTCATTTATTGTTCAGCATATTATCTGTTTTCCCAATCGGAAACGGCACATGACCGCCATTTGGACAAAATAAAAAAGTTGTCTCCCGGCAGGAAGACAACTATCCTTTAGCGTTCAATTACACCTTCGATAAATTGTTCCATTCGCAAGCGAGCCGTTTCATCCGAGAACTGGTGGAGCGGATGCTTCATCGTGTAAGCGGCGACAGACGGCAAAGCACCGGCAATTCCCCGGTCAAGAGCCAGTTTGCAGCAGCGGACGGCATCCATTACGACAGCTGCACTGTTGGGAGAATCTTCAACGGACAGCTTCACGTCCAAATCGACTTTGACTCCGCCAAATTGGGTTCCTTCCATGCGAATGTAGCAAACTTTGTTGTCATTCAACCAGGGAACATAGTCACTTGGTCCGATGTGAATGTTTTTTGTTTCCAGTGGGACATCCATTTGTGATAGAACGGCTTCAGTTTTTGATGTTTTCTTCATCGCCAGCCGTTCCGCGTTTAACATGTTTAAAAAATCCGTGTTTCCGCCAATGTTTAATTGGTACGTCCGATCAATCTGCACCCCGCGGTCTTCAAATAATTTGGTCAATACCCGGTGAATGATCGTGGCACCTACTTGGGCTTTGATATCATCGCCGATAATCGGCAGTCCGGCTTGTTCGAATTTCCGGATCCATTCCGGGTCGGAACCGATGAAGACTGGAATGCAATTGATAAATGCGACACCTGCCTGCAAAGCGCTGCGGGCATAAAATTCTGTCGCCAGTACACTTCCCACCGGCAAATAATTAAGCATGATTTCGGCTCCGCTTTCTTTCAACTCTGCAACTACATCACATGCTTCTTTTGCCGATACTTGAAATCGCCGATCCGCCGGATAAAGCTGCAAATGGTCAGAAACTCCGTCCAATACAGGACCTTTTTTGACAATTACGGATGACGGTTGGATGCTCTTCGCAAACACCTGCGTACAGTTAGGGGCGGCCAAAACAGCTTCATGCAGAGGATTGCCGACCTTCCGCTCGTCAATGTCAAAAGCAGCTACCACTTCGATGTCGTCCGGAAGATACCCGCCGATCTCATCATGCATGAGTCCTGGCAGGCGATTTGCTTTGATGGATTTGTAATACTCAATTCCTTGGATGAAGGAGGAAGCGCAATTCCCTAGACCCACAACCGCCACTTTTATCTTTGCCAAAATCTTGATACCTCCTTGCGTTTCTCCCCATTTCAGCAATCGACCGAGATCATCTGCCCGACTTCAGCCGACACTCCCATTCGATTCATCTAAGGCATATTGTCAGCATATGCAAATACACTCTCCAAGTTTTATACGAATGTATGGTGTACAGAGGATTTGCAGCTTCCGCAATTCGCAAAAAACAGGAATGGGAATAAGATGTTCTGACGGGATTCTGACCCGTCGAAAGGAGGATCTGTTTTGCACGTACTGTTGGCAACCTATTGGCCCATGCCGCATGTCGGTGGTGTATCAACATATCTAGATACGTT
>JAGVBM010000010.1 GCA_020059765.1 Bacillota bacterium | reverse complement strand
GGCGGCGTTTGAACAATTCAACATGGGGAATGCAACGGCTGTGGCGACCACACTGGTTGCAATCACGGCACTGTTGTCCCTTCTGCAGTTCTGGTTGTCCAAACGCTGGGTTCATTATGAGTGAGAAGAATCGGGGGAGAGAGGGGGAGTGCAGGTGTACCGTTACCGGCGCTCTGTTCTGAGCAAAGGGGTTCGTCATCTTCTGCTGCTGTTCTTTAGTTTTTTGATGTCCTTTCCGTTCTTTTGGATGCTAGTCAGCGCCATCAAAACCAAGGATGAAATGTGGCGCTTTCCGCCGACTTGGTGGCCGGAGGTGCCGCAATGGCACAATTTCGCGGAGGCTTGGAATGCAGCGCCTTTCGGATTGTACATGTTTAACAGTGCGTTTACCGCGCTGGTCATCGTTATCATTCAAATCATCAATTCTGCGATGTTTGCGTATGCGCTGATCCACCTGAAATTTAAGGGGAAACAACTTCTGTTCTCGACGATTCTGGTGTCTTATATGCTGCCTGTTGCGGTCACCTATGTGCCGAGTTATATCATTTTGTCCCGCTTGCACCTGTTGGACAGCTATCCAGGCATCATTATTTCCAACGCGGTGAGCGTTTTTGGAATCTTTTTGATCCGACAGGCATTTTTGCAAATTCCGAAGGAGGTGATTGATGCGGCCAAGATTGACGGAGCGGGCCATTGGATGATTTTGTGGAGAATCCTGTTCCCCTTGACGAAATCATCGTTTCTCACATTTGGTCTGATCAGCTTCGTGCAAATGTACAACAACTATCTGTGGCCGTCGCTGATCACAAAAAGCCAGGACTACTATCTGATTTCCGTAGGATTAAGGCAATTTTTCATTCAAGACGGAGCGTATGGAATCAAATGGCCGCTGGTTATGGCGGCAAGCACGTTTACGGTTCTCCCCTTGCTTTTTCTATTCTTCGCAGCTCAAAAATGGTTTATTAAAGGGATCAATGATCGGGGAGTGAAAGGGTAATTTTCAACGTTGAGGAGGAAGAACAATGAACAAACTGGTGAAAAAATCGGCGGGACTGGTCCTCAGTCTCGTCATGGCGGGATCGCTGTTGGCTGGGTGCAATTCCCAATCCGCCCAAGGGAATCAAACGGACAAAAAACCGGAAACGGCAGCGGCAAAGCCGGTTGAAATCGAATTTTGGTACGGGTTGGGCGGCAAACTCGGCGATACTGTCAAACAATATATTGAGGATTTCAACAACAGTCAGAAAGAAGTGAAAGTCATCGGCGTTGCGCAGGGGAACTACACGGAAACCTTTCAGAAGCTGCAGGCTTCGATTGCATCCGGACAAGCCCCCGCTGCCGTGCTGTTGAACAATGATTCGTTGAATTCTTTGGCGTCGAAAAACGTTCTCGCTCCTTTGGACACTTATATTGCCAAGGATAAGGAGTTCAAACCGGAGGACTACATCAAAGCGTTCTACCAGCAAGGAACGATCAACGGCAAACAATATGCCCTTCCGTTGTATGGAACTACGCAAGTCATGTATTATCGCAAAGATATCTTTGAAAAAGCGGGCGTATCACCTGACGCGTTGAACACCTGGGAATCTCTTTCCGAAGCGGCCGCTAAATTGACGCAAAAGAACGGCAGCGAGGTTCAGGTCTACGCATGGGAACCGATGTGGGGCAAAGGGAATCTGATTGACGCAGCGTTGAGCAGGGGCGGCAAATATCTGAGCGAAGACGGAAAGACCGTATTGATCGATTCGCCGGAATGGGTTGAAACATGGGAGTTCTTCCGGAAAGCGATCCATGTGGACAAGACGATGCGGATCCATCACGGCGGACAAGGCTGGGAATACTGGTATAAAACGATTGACGACGTGATGCAGGGGCGTTCCGCCGGATATACCGGTTCCAGCGGGGATCAAGGGGATCTGGATTTCTCCAAGATTGCGGCTCATCCGCAACCCGGTTGGAAGGGAAGTGCTGCCAAGCCCCATGCAGAGGCATTAATGGCGGGAGTTCCGGCAAGTGTATCCCCGGACAAGCAGGAAGCGGCCTTTAAGTGGATGAAGTATTTTACCAGTTCCCAAAAGACGGCCGAATGGTCGATGAAAACTGGCTATATCGCCGTTCGCAAATCGGCGCGGGACGTTCAGGAATTTAAAAACTTTGCAGAAAAAAATCCGCAGGTTCTCGTTCCGTTGAAACAGGCTGAAACTGCCACTTCATCCTTTGTCGATCCGACCGGCGGCAAGATTTCCGATGCGTTGAAAAAAGCGGCCGACCGGGTGGAGATTGAAGGGGTTCCGGCAGCAGATGCATTGCGGCAAGCGAAAGAAGAGGCGCAAAAAGCGCTGGACAAGGTGAAGTAATCATTTTGATCGGGCAATTCCGTGGAGGTTGGAAATGAAACACGTGATTCAACATCAGATAGGCAGTCAGGATGCGCTGCCTATCTCCATTCATGCATTTCAATTGACAGAAGATATCGAGTGGCTGATTTTTCATGTGCAGCCGGAACGCAAATGCTGGTTTATGATGTCGGTGTGGGACCCGGAAAAGGTGCTGCGAGCCCAGTTTTTCTATGGTCAAGCTCCCAATACGATTGTCCTGCACAAAGAACCGGGGCTGGCAAGCAGTTTGACGCTGCCGGGACACTTCCCCCAAGGCGAGTGGATGATCGAAATTGTCGGCACCGATACTGTGTTTACGGAAGGGACGCAAAAAGGAATCGCCTTTACCCTGGAATGGGAAACGGGCAGCGGCAATCTGCCCGACTTTCTCACCGTTCACATGTTGGGAACCGACTTGTGGGCACATCGGGAGCAGCAGTCGGCAGGGTTTGTGTTCAACCAATTTGACTGGGACAGACTTGTCAACAGCGAGAAGCGATGGTACAAGGGAGATTTTCATACGCACACGATCCTGTCCGATGGCAAATTGACACCGGAAGAAGGAATGAAACAAGCGGAAAAAATGGGATTGGATTTTTTTGTCGCCACGGATCACAACGTAATTTCCACCGGTTGGGCGGGAGGCGGCAGTTTGGTCATTCCTGGAGTGGAAATCACTTCCAGCAAAGGGCATTTCAATGCCCTTGGTCCGCGCAAATGGATCGATTATCGGATCAGCAGCCCGGATGGCGGGATGGAAACGGAAGCAGGAATGAACCGGGTTTTGGCGGAAACCAATCAGGCGGGTGCGCTACGCTCGGTCAATCATCCGCAATTGGTTCCTTGGCAGTGGCAGTTCAGAGACACTCTGTTAGGTGAAATCGATGTACTGGAAATCTGGAACGACCCCACCTTTCCGAAAAATCCGCAAGCCACCGAAGAAGCGCTGAAGGTGTGGGACACGTTGTGGAATGAAGGGTATCGGATTTGGGGAATCGGCGGTTCGGATGCTCATCTGCGGCCGGACGAAAGCTACACTCCCAACGGAGAACCGTCGGTGATCGGAGATCCCGGCACCTTTGTCTACTCTGACGGATTATCGGCGGCCAAGATTCTGAAAAGTGTGAGCCAGGGGCGCGTATACGTCTCGCGAGGTCCGTTGCTTGACCTGACCGTTCAAGCGGGAGAACAGTTATTTTCGGTGGGGTCCGATTTGACGGAAGCATGGAATGGGGGTCAGGATCATCGCGTGAGTTGGAAAGTTACGATCACAAATGTCTCGGAACCCGGACAGCTTCGTTGGATCGAATTGGGA
This sequence comes from Bacillota bacterium, assembly GCA_020059765.1. Classification (GTDB taxonomy): domain Bacteria; phylum Bacillota; class Bacilli; order Tumebacillales; family Effusibacillaceae; genus Effusibacillus. The sequence goes on along the minus strand of JAGVBM010000010.1, from coordinate 1,609 downwards.
AAGGAAGTTCTTGTACAGGAGTTGCACGGGAACGGTCAGTATGGCGCTTCTTTCGACTGGAATGGAAGAGATTATGTCTGGCTTCGCCTGGAAATTCGCAAAGCTGGCGGGGATCTTCTGGCCTTTACCAACCCGATATATTATGGGAAGCAGGAACCGTCCGTCTCGACTTGGGGGCAACTACTAGAAAAGGCTGGGTGTTAAGACGTTGCAAAATATCAAAGGATTGCTGTTTGACAAAGACGGGACCTTAATCGAATTTCATACCATTTGGGTCAAGGTCGCATTGGATTTGGTAAAGGAACTCAATCTGCTGCTGAAGGCCGAGGACGCTTCCCTGACAGACGATTTGTTGCAGGCCATCGGGTTTCAGAACAATCAGGTTGACCCCAAGGGAATCTTGGCGGGCGGCACCAAGCTGGATATTGCGGAAGCGTTTGAAGCGGTCATTCGACAAAAGGGGCTGCCTCTGCCGGAAACGCTGTCGGAAACGGGTTTGCTGCAGCAATGGGTGTCCGAAACATTGCTGCAGATCACTCGACTGAATATCGATCAGATTCGCCCTGCCGCCAATTTGACGAAACTGCTTGATCATTTGCGGGAACAAGGAATTCGGGTAGGCATTGCCACCGCCGATGACCGCGAAACGACGAATCTGTATCTCCAGACGTTGCAGATCGACCATTACTTTGAATTTGTCGGCACGTCCGATTCTTATGAAAAGAAGCCGCATCCCAGCGTTTTTCAAGCATTTTGCAGCCATTTCGGTTTACGGTCGGAAGAGGTGGTAGTCGTTGGGGACACGGTGGTTGACCTTCATTTGGCCAAGAATTCGTCAGCCGGACTGGCGATTGGCGTTTTGTCCGGAGCGGGGAGCCAACAGGATCTGGAACCGCTGGCCGACCTGATCCTGCCGTCGATTGAAGGATTGGTGCGAGAAGACGGACGGTTTGTGTGGCAAGGATAATTTCCACTCAGATTCAAAATGCGGCCCGCCTCACTTGATTCGTGGGGCGGGATTGTGTGTATGGCCCGGCAAGCGGCAATGAGATGGGGAGGGGAAGAAAAGGATGGCATGGGTCTTGTTGTTGTTCACCGTTGTGTTTGAAGTATTTGGAACGCTTTCGATGAAACTGTCGGCAGGTCTTACCAAATGGGTGCCGACACTGATGATCTTCGTTTCCTACGGATTGAGCTTCAGTCTTTTTTCCCTGGTCCTGAAGTCGATTGACCTCAGTGTAGCCTACGCCATTTGGTCCGGGGCAGGGACGTTGGTCGTCAGTCTGATCGGAATCTTGTATTTTCAGGAAAGCTTGAATGCGGTAAAAGTGATCTCTATTCTGTTGATTGCGGCGGGGATTGTCGGGCTTAAGTTTTCTTCCGGAGAATGAGCAGGAGCCAGCGGCAATGCCGTAGCTGGAGGGAGTGTTCAAGGACGACCCCCTCTTATCATCTTATCCATGACTGTGTTCGCTCACTTCCATCGAGGAAGCTGTGAGTCAAGCGCTGCAAGGTTGTGAGACATGAACCCAGCCTCCCATAGATAGTTACGATGAAAATGATAAGCTCGGATGGTAAATCATGCCCAATTGGCGATTGACATAAGAAT
>JAGVBM010000361.1 GCA_020059765.1 Bacillota bacterium | reverse complement strand
GTGGTATAATAGAACTGCTGATACAGCTGCTCCAGTCCGAAGGGCAGTTTCCCCCCGAGCATCACGTGCCCCTCTTTCCCCACTTCTTCCATCAGTCTATATAGCTTCTGGATATCTTGTTCCTGCCAGGGACGCACCGTCACCGATTGCCCATTTTTCAAAGAAATGGTACGCATATCCACCCTCCTAAAGTTGCTCTCAGGATTCTATATGCAGGAGGATGGGCTTTTGACATCATGTCGTGCTGGGAATTTTCGATTGGACGTACGGCGATTCGTGCAGTTCTTGCTTTTCTTTGAGAACCAGTGCCCGGTACCAAAGACGCAGCGAAATGATGATCACCAAAATCACAATGCCCAAGAAAATCGCCGCAACAACCGCATTCAGCCGATCGTTGAAGACAATCCGCTGCATGACCGCCATGTTCTTTGCCGGCGCGAGAACTTTTCCGGCGTTAATCGCATCTTGATACTTGGCGGCGTGGGACAGGAAGCCAATTGCCGGATTGGCCGAGAGCAGCTTCATAAAGGCAGCGGTAATCGTTGTCACCGACAGGAATACAAACGGTGCGAGGGTAACCCAAACATAACGCACTTTGCCCATTTTGATGATGATGGTCGTTGCAACCGTCAAGGCGATGGCCGCCAACATCTGGTTGGAGATCCCGAACAAGGCCCACAGCGAGTTGATGCCGCCAAACGGGTCAACAGCGCCTTGATAGACAAAATATCCCCAACCAAGCGTAATGACAGCAGATGCAATCACGTTATAGGAAAATTTGTCGGTGCGAGCAAACGGCTTGTAGAAGTTGCCGATCAAATCCTGCAGCATGAAACGTCCCACCCGCGTCCCTGCGTCAATAGTCGTCAGGATAAACACCGCTTCAAACAGTATCGCGAAATGATACCAGAATGCTTTGGCCCCCGCAAGGAATTGGGCAAAGATCTCCGCCATGCCGACAGCCAGGGTCGGGGCGCCGCCAGTTCGGGACAAAATCGTTTTTTCACCAATTTCTTGCGCCGTTCTGGTGATCAAATCCGGAGAAACTTGGAATCCCCAGGAGGAAATTTTGGCGGCTGCGGTTGCCGCATCGGTGCCGATTGCCGCTGCCGATGAGTTCATGGCAAAGTACAAGCCCGGTTCCAAAGCGGCTGCAGAAACCAAGGCCATAATCGCAACGGCCGATTCCATTAGCATACCGCCGTATCCGATCATGCGGGCATGCGATTCTTTTTCAATCATTTTCGGCGTGGTGCCGGAGGACACCAAGGCGTGAAATCCGGAAATCGCACCGCAGGCAATGGTAATAAACAGAAACGGAAACAATGGGCCTGAGAATACGGGACCGCTGCCATCAATAAAACGGGTTACGGCCGGCATTTTCAAGTCAGGCAGGACAATCAGAATCCCTATGGCAAGCAAACCGATCACGCCGATTTTCAGAAAGGAACTTAAATAATCGCGCGGTGCCAACAACAGCCAAACCGGCAGGATCGAGGCAACAAAACCATAAACGGCAATCATCATCGCCAACTGCGGCGCTGTAAACGTAAACATTGCGCCCCAATACGGATCAGCAGCCACATACTGACCCAGCCACAGTGAAAACATCAGCAAAACGACTCCTGCCAAAGATCCTTCAAGCACACGTCCGGGCCGTATGTAACGCATATAAATCCCCATAAATAACGCGATCGGAATCGTCATCGCGATCGTGAATACGCCCCATGGGGATTCCGCCAACGCTTTCACGACAACCAAAGCCAATACCGCAATAAGAATAATCATAATTGCAAGTATCCCAATGGATGCAATGGTGCCGCCGAATTTGCCCACTTCTTCCTTGGCCATTTGGCCGATCGATTTTCCGTTGCGGCGCATCGAACCCATCAGCGTTATTCCATCCTGGACCGCACCGCCTAACGCGGCGCCTACGATAATCCAGATCGCTCCCGGCAAATATCCCATTTGTGCAGCCAAAATCGGCCCCACAAGCGGACCTGCTCCGGCAATCGCGGCAAAGTGGTGACCGAACAACACCCATTTGTTGGTCGGTACATAGTCTTTTCCGTCATTGTTAAGTTCTGCCGGAGTTGCCCGATTGTCATCAAGTTTGTAAATTTTTCGTGCTATGAATTGGCTGTAAAACCGGTATGCCACAGCATACGAACTGACCGCCGCAACCACCAGCCATGCGGCCGAAATGATTTCTCCCCTGGATAAGGCTAATGTTGCCAGTGCAAAAGCCCCAACGAGAGAAATGGCTGTCCAAATCAGAATGGAAACCAGCCCTTTTTTCATAAACACCCCTCCATTTCCAGATCATTACATTTGTAAATGTGAATTTTACTATACCCACCGGTTTCCATAATTATGCATACGACACGGAAAACGAAAAAACATGCACCCTCTATGTTCGAGGATGCATGTTTTAAATCGGTTTACCCGGATTATTCACTTAACACTTGTGTAATAAACACGGTCGTTTCTTTTGCCAGGTCTATCTCACGGATGTTGTGCTGGTCCCAGTCATCTCTTTCTTTTTGAAACAAGCGAATGATCGGTCTGGCAGGCAATCCCAAATGCTGCCCGACCACAACCCCGATTTGACCTGTGCTGAGCTTGACGGAAGTTCCGTTCGGATAGATCGCGATACTTCGCAAGAACGCGATCACCGTCTCCAGATCAAACCTCTTTCCGGCATAACCCATCAGACGTTCCGTCGCTTCATACGGCATCAAACGTCTTCCGTCGACACCGTCTCCCGCCACCAGATTATCATAATAATTGGCAATGGCGACAATCTTGGCGTAGCGGTGGATGTCTTCCCCTCCCAATTGTCGCGGATACCCGGTGCCGTCCACATGTTCATGATGCTGCAGTGCCACATGCGGAATGGTAATACTGAACTCTTTGTTTTTGCGCAATCGTTTATAGCCCCGCCATGTATGCTGCGTTTCATCATTGATATTGCCTGCAAGTTCTATATCTTCTTTCTGTTTCTCTTTTCCCGGAATTTCAATCTTCCCGATATCATGCAGCAACGAACCGACTGCAAGTTCCTGCAATTGCGGTTTCGGCAAACCAAGATTGACCCCTATTACGGTTGAAAGTGTACAAACCTGCAAGGCATGCAAAAATTGGGCATTGTCTTTTGTCCGAATATCGCTCAAGTTCAAAAGCACTTTCTGATTGCGCATAATTTCATCGACAATGGTGGAAGTAGCCTCGGAAATCGCCTTCGATGACAGCTGCTTGCCGTTCTGTACCACATTCACCGTCATGGCAAACGCGGACAGCGCTTCCCGTCTTGTTTGTTCCGAGAGGATCTCTTCCGTCACCACATCGGCAAATCGTTCATCCTGAATATAGACAGCCGTTACGCCCAAACGTCTTAGCGTGGACATCATTCCCACCGTCAACTGAACGCCGGCATTCAGCAGCGACAATCCGTCACTCGTATAAATGCTGCGCGCCAAAATGTTGCCCGGTTCAACCGAATCAATGGAAACGTAGCGCATAAGTCTTCCTCCTCCAACACATTCCGTACTACTTATTCGCCACAATTCGACAAATTTCCTTTTACTGCGGTTCATGTCGAAAAATTTCGGGGTCAAACCGCTTGCAATTCCCAATCCCCCGCGCTGTTCTGGATCTGGTGAATTACCTTCGTTAATATAGCGAATTTCTCGTCCAGTTCGGAACG
>JAGVBM010000213.1 GCA_020059765.1 Bacillota bacterium | reverse complement strand
CTTTAAAATGAGTTCCAATTGTAAAGTCATTCTCGTCCCGTTCAAAAAGTTTGGCCTCTTTTGTTTTTGGGACATAGTATAACCATTCCCGGTAAACTCTTTGTGAATCTACTTCAAAACCATATCGATATCGAAGTCCGCCTTTTAAGAAAATAATTTCAAAAATTGAAGGGGTATTTTCCGTCTCAATACTTAACCTGAATGGTTCTACATGAATTGGATCAGTAATTTGAGATTCTTTCGCCGATTTAAAAACCAGTTCTTTCATAAATTTCATCGCTTTAATCAAGTTTGATTTCCCGCTGGCATTCGCGCCATAAATAACTGCAGATTTAAGCAAATGGAACCTATTCGCTTCGAACACATTGTCAGCTGTGTATTCTTTTACTGGTGAAGCAACCATGCTGAAAGTCACAGTATCTTTAAATGAGCGGTAGTTCCCTACACTAAATTGAATCAACATTAAATACCACTCCATTTGCCAAAAAATCTGATTGATTATTTTTCTTCTTGATTCTTAGTATACACAAACAACTGAAAATGGATACATTTTTTGTGAATTTTCCTCAAAAATATACTTAATAATCGGCCTGTGCCATCTCCATCCTTTTTCACTTTATTTCATGCGCTGCTCCATAAAAAAAAGGGCGGGAATCACCCGCCCTCCTTAAAACCAATCTTATCTTACGCTTTCCCGAACCAGGCCAACTTGCCAAGCACGTCCATCAGCGCGTCCGGCATGACGCCCAGGCCGATCGTGACAATCAGCGCAATGCCGACGACCAGCGACAAGGTGCCCGAGGTTTGCAGTTTCGGTTCGATGCCGTCCGTTTCCTTTTTGAACATCAGACGCATGATGCCGAAGTAGTAGTAGAAGGAAATGACCGATGTTCCGAACATGATGCCCGCCAACCAGAAGGACTGGTTGTGAATGGCGCCGAGGATGATCAGGAATTTCCCGAAAAACCCGGCGGTAATCGGCATACCCGCCATCGAGAGCAGGAAGATCGACATGGAAATCGCCAGGAACGGCGACCTCTGATACAGCCCGCGGAAAGATTCGATATGTTCCGAATCGGCATCCCTTGTTACCAGCGAAATGATGGCGAACGCCCCCATCGTCACCAGCACGTAGGCCGCCAGATAGAACACAATCTCACTCAGGGATTGGAAAACGTTCAGCCCGCTTTGCGCTTTGCCCAACACAGCGATCGGCACCAGCAAGTATCCGGCCTGGGCAATGCTCGAGTAAGCCATCAGGCGCTTGATGTTCTTTTGCGTGACGGCCGCCACGTTCCCCACCAGCATCGTCAGTGCCGCCAGCACCACGAGGATCAGGTACCACTCATTGATGTGGCTGGAGAAGAGGAACAACACGACCCGGAACAGCATGGCAAACGCCGCCGCCTTGGATACCGCAGACAGGAACGCGGTGATCGGCGTCGGTGCGCCTTCATAGGTGTCGGGCGTCCACATTTGGAACGGTACCATCGATATTTTGATGCCGATTCCTGCCAGCATCATGACCAGCGACAGCATGACCAGGAATTCAAAATCGGCCCATACCCCCGCGATCCCGTCCATCGCCATTGCAATGTTCGTGGTGCCCGTCAGTCCGTAAATAAACGACATGCCGTAGAGCGTCAGCGCGGTTCCGACCGCACCCACCACCAGGTATTTCATGGCGGCTTCGGCCGATTTTGCCGAATCACGCCGCATGCCGACGAGAATATACGATGCAATGGACAACAGTTCCAGCCCGATAAAGATCGTGATCAAATCCAGGGACGAAGCCATGACCATGGCGCCGACAGTGGCGAACAGCAGCAGATAAGTGTATTCGCTCTTCGGGAGCTTGACGTGGTTCAGGTAATCAATCGAGATCAGCAGCGTCAGAATTGACCCGACGATGAAAATCAGCTTGAAGATGCTGCCGTAATCATCCATCACGTACAGATAGCCGGACAACTGTCCGATTTCTGTCGCGGATTGAATGTTGATCATGTTGCGAACCACCAAGCCGCCCGCAATGATCAGGGACAGGATTCCCAACCAGGGAACCAGTTTCTTTTGTTCTTTGTCCAAAAACAGATCCAATACCAGCAGTGCAAAACCTGTGAGGACGAGGATGACTTCCGCCCCCATTATGTCCCATACGCTTTGGAAGGTTAGTTGTTCAATTATCGGTCCCATCGTCTAACCCCCTATCTTAACGAACTGAGTCAATGTCGGATTGATCAGGTCGCCCAATACTGCCGGATAGACTCCGATCAAAATGATGAAAGCGAGCAAAATCAGGATCGGCACATATTCAAACGCTGTGACATCCTGTGCCCCTTCCAGCGCCATTCCCGGCGGGCCAAACGTTGTTCGCTGCATCGCCCACAGCATGTACACAGCCGCCAGAATGATGCCGACCGTTCCGACTGCGGCCAGGACCGGAAACTTCTGAAATGCGCCGATGAAGGACACGATTTCGGATACGAATCCGCTCATGCCGGGCAATCCGAGGGAACCTAATGCCCCCACCAGCAAGAACCCGGAAAGAATCGGCATTTGCCGGGAGATACCGCCCAATTCATCGATTTGCAAGGTTTTCGTCCGCGTTTGCATTGCACCTATCAGGAAGAACAGCAGCGCTGACAAGAGTCCGGAAGAGATCGTCATGAAGACGGCCCCCTGCAGTCCGAATTGGGTCAGCGATGCAACCCCCAACAGCACGATTCCCATGTGCGAAATGGTGGAGAAGGCGAGCAGTCTGCGCCAATCTTTTTGCACCATGGCGACCATCGCGCCGTAAGCGATGTTGATCACCCCGATTAATGCGATGGCGGTGCCAAAGTATGCGATCATGTCCGGCAATACACCCACCCCGATGCGGAGCAGGACGTAGGCTCCCACCTTCATCAACACGCCCCCGACAATCATCGAGACGGCCGATGTCGCTTGTTCGTGGGTGTCAGGCAGCCAGGTATGGAACGGGAAGAAGGCTTCTTCTATCAGAATTGCCAGGAACAGGACGATAAACACCCAATTCTTGAAATCAAACGGAATTCCTTCTCCCGCTTGCCGGAACACATCGGCGATCTGCATCATGTTGAAGCTCATCTGACCGCTGGTGTAGCCGGCGCCATACGCCAATGCGAGGAAGGACACAAGAATCCCGACCGATGCCAATCCGCGGTACAGCAAAAACTTGGTCGCCACTTTCTCCTTCCGCTCCCCACCCCAAATTCCGAGCAGGAAGTACATCGGAATCAGGGTCAGTTCGAGGAACAGGAAGAAGACGAACAGATCGAGCGATGCGAATACGCCATACAATCCGGTAATCAGCAGCAGCAGCCAGAAGAAATATTCTTTCGTCCGCAGGGCCGTTTTCCAGGATGCCAAAACGGTCAGCACACTGACGACGGCGGTCAGCAGCAGAAATGGCATCGACAAGCCGTCCACCCCAAGATCGAATCCGATCCGCAGCGGCAGATCGGGGAACGCGTAGGGAATCTGAATCCAGTCTTGCGTCAGTTGAAACTGCATGCCCGATACGGTTTGGTCAAACCGGGAGTAGACGATGCCTGCCAATGCCAACGGTATCGCAGTTGCCGCCAGCGCGATCGACTTGATTTGCGACTTGGCGTCACGCGGCACAAACAGGATCAAGAGGGCACCCAGCAACGGCAGCAGCGTCATGTAGAGCAACGGATTGTTCATGAGAGCACCCCTCCTGCCATCAGACTGATCGCCAATCCGACCGCCACCAGGATCAGCACGCCCAAGGAAGCGACCAGTCCGTAGGTTTGGATTTGACCGTTCTGTCCGTATTTCAGACCGAGGGAGGTCAAGTAGGTTACCTCTCCCGTCAACGCCACCAAACCGTCAATGATCCAACGGTCGATCAGGTTAAGGAGTTTGCCGATCCAGACAATCGGACCCACGAGGATCACTTGATAAATCTCATCGATAAAGAATTTGCGGAACGAGAGCGTGTACAGCGGACCGCTTGTGCGAGCCACCGATTCCGCACTCATGCTTTGTTTTCCGTACATCAGGTAGGCCAGCAGGATTCCCAACAGGCCGACCGCCACCGACAATCCCATCACTCCG
>JAGVBM010000214.1 GCA_020059765.1 Bacillota bacterium | reverse complement strand
TTGAAGTATGTTGGACTGGTGAGTAGCTTGAACACGTCCTCACTGACAATCTCATCGACCCGATCCTTATATTCCTTTTGCTTCACCGGCACGCCATCTACGAAGTAATCAGTCGTGTGCCCGGTGAGTTCAGACGTTGCAGATCCGCGTTTTTTGGTCCATTTCTCGCTGAACACTTTGCGGAGTGTAACCTGCCGGCCATCGACCAGCAGCACCCCTTCGACCTCGTGTTCCAGTCCATGCAAGAAGTTCCCGTCTTTGTCCAGTGTCTTAATTTCGAAGTCCTTTCGATTGGAGCTGTCTTTGTCGAACAGGAGCCATGTAAAGGCATCGAAGAGAGTAGTTTTGTATGTGCCGTTGTCACCGTACACAGATACGTTTCTGCCGTTAGTTACAAGGGTGAAGTCGCGAGCCCCCTTAAAATTCCGAAGGGTGAGTGAGAGCAATTTGATTTGTTTCAAGATGATCGCCTCCTTACAGGTGTTTTAAACGCTTTTTCAATTGCCCAACCGTAATCATCCAGTCGACATTTTAATGTTGAATATTTCATTCCAAGTAGATTACTCCACTCAAGTATTGTTCTAGTTTCGCCGTTGAACGTAATCAAACGTTGGTTGCTCTTATTGAGGTTTTGCTGCGCCACAGAAACCCACCTGCAATTAGAAGGTTGATAGTTGCTGTTGTTGTCCTTGCGATCCAGCGTGAGGCCATCTGCATATCCGTTTGCGATTGCCCAATTGTGAAAGTTCATATAATCCATCCACTCTTCGCATACCTTAATGCCACGACCACCGTATTTTTCGAATTTAGCAGCATTAGGGTTGTTGCATCTCTGTTTCATGTTTCGCCAGATGCTATACAGCCTAGGTGTTTTTCCATTTGCATCGATTGAAAGAGAATGGGTTGTCGTTCTTTCCCGGGTTAAATCTTTGTGCAGGCACCCACAGCTTTTCGTTTTTCTTCCAGTCAAACTTGTAGAAACAACTGTGGTTTCGTTACCGCACGCACATTTGCAAAGCCATAAGGCTCGTCTCTGGCTATCGCGACCAACCATATTAATGCACGTCAACCTTCCAAATGTTTTCCCGGTCAAATCAACATACTTGCCCATGTCGTTAAGACCTCCGATTTGAAATTTGTACTGGTAGTGTGCTACACTACCATTGAGTGTTTAATTGAGCCCATTTTCGAGTGCCATCGAAAGGGCTTTTCTTTTTGGCGCCTGCTCTTCGTGGACGCGAATAAGAATCATCATGCGCTGACCCATCGTCAGTTCTTGCCATTCGCCAGGCTTAATCTTCACATCCTCAACTCCTTTCTCAAGGTCATAATCGCGTTAATCACTTTCTCCCGCAGCTGATAGACCGGACAGAGTATACAAACAACACTGCAGTTCTCAAGTTCTCCGATCTCACATTCCGCACACTCGGCGTTCAAGATGTCGAGCTGTTCATCCATCCGATAGCCTCCACACGCTTCACTTTTTCGCGGGCCTCGTCTTCAGTGTCGTAAGCCCGGATCACAGTATCGCCAATCAGCACAACCCACTTCTTGATGCGTTCGTCCCATGCGTATCGAACCGGCACGTATCATTCTCCTTTCAGGTATCCGCGTTGCTTCAACTTCTGCCGGTGCTCTCGCCAGAGGCCGACCCAAGAGATCGAATACTCTTTGCAGACCACAGCCACCAGGTGACTTGTAGCGACGATCACATCGAGAAGTTCCAACAGCAGTGCTTTCAACTCTGTCTTGTCGATCGTCTTGTTGACAAACGACATTCCTCTCAGCCGCACGATCGCTTCGTCCAACTCTTCCAGCGACTTCTCTTTGACGGCCGACCGATGCAGATCCACGTTGTTCAATTTTGTGACCCAAGATCCGCCGGTAAACTCTGCGGCAATCTCCATGGCGTAAAACCCGGAGTCCAACGTTTTGACAGCTTTCGGCGCCACGTCCTTCGGCAGCCGTCTGTTCCCTCTTTCAATCTCCGCAACCATCGACCGCGAGAGATTCAACCGATTCGCCAGTTCTTTCTGCGTCACACGGCTCCCACGTTCTTCGGCTTGGATAGTTCCGATGCTCATACCCCTTCCCTCCTTCCAATTTGTGACATCGACTTGGTTCTATGTCACTTCTCCGAGTAGTACGATAGGCTTGTCCTCAAAAACGCCCCGCAAGAAATCCTCACCTTGCCTCACATCACTCCTCTCAGTGGCCGTCTGGCTTCCCTCAGTCAGGCGGTCAATCATCAATCAGCTTAGATGTCCTTTGCGCCGTAATTCTTGCGTCCAAGCATTTTTAATCTCATCAGAACAGTGCGCCATCGAATCTTCCCACGTAGGCCACCGGCCGTAACGGTCGTAGAACTTATATTGGTACGTCAGGCTTCGTTGGTTATGTGGCTGTTCCGGATCGTGCGCGGTTGCGCATTCTGGACAGGTTCCCGCAGGCGTTGATCCAACCAGTTGGAACGGATCTAAATGTCCCATGTTTTTATCTCACCCCCCAGGATCGCCGTTCTCTCTTTCCGCAGTTCTTCTATCCGCTGCCAGATTTCCGCTTTCCGCGCTCCCGGCGTTTCGCTTCGTCCAAACTCGGCGGCCAATCGGTAATGCTCTCGCGCGATTTCGGAAAGGCGTTTGAGTTGGTCGTCGGGCAGTTGGTGGAGTTTTGTGTTCATGCCGGTTCACCA
>JAGVBM010000071.1 GCA_020059765.1 Bacillota bacterium | reverse complement strand
CATGGAAACGGCGTTCGTTCAAGTGGTTCTGCACGTTCCCGATTTGAAAGCCATATGGCCGTTCCTGTCCTCCGACCATCGCCCAGTAGGATCGGCGGTAGTGGGCGATTGCGTCAACCGCCTCGTCATACAACACCGATTGATACAACGGGCTTTCTTCCATATGAAAGTCAGATATATACACAAAGTCCAATTCCATCGGTTCCGATCCGACGTTGGTCACATGATAGTGCCTGACCATCACATCCACATCAGGCACCGCATAATCGGTCAAGTGTACCTGCACGGACAGTGACGCAGAGTGGGAAACGGTTTGTACGATGTTCGTGTCCGGGATATATTGCTGGTCGTGTTCGAATTGAGGGTCATTCATCCAATGAATCGACGAACCGTTGATGCGGACTCCGGCCAGCATCCGATTGACATGCTGGGCATAATCAATCGTCGGCCAAAACGCCCGAACCAGCTCTCCGTTTTTGGCAAGACCAGCCAATATCCGCCCATTCCCGATCACCGAGTCAATCAGGTAAGGTTTTTGCTGGATCTGTGTCACGTTCCTATCATCCTTTCCGACTCGTCCGTTTATCCTGGGAAGCCCCGTTATTAAGAAAAATAACTTTCACCTCGTACGCTGTCAGTTTCACATTGCCTTTCTGTTTATTGCCCGTAAGCAAGTCTGTCCCTTTCCCGTCATCCGGCAAGGAAACGGTTTGCGTAAACGGGCTGTTGTTTAACAGGACGACAATGGACTCCTTTTCATTTTCCCGCACATAACCGTACAAATTAGTCAAGGGATCCCTGATGAGTGTTCGGAACACGCCGGTTTGCAAAGCGGGATGCTGTTTGCGGATCTGAATCAAATCCTTGTGCAACTGCAGCAAATCCCGATTTTGCTTCTCCTCGTCCCAAATCATCGTCCGACGGCAATCAGGATCCACCCCCCCTATCATGCCGACTTCATCCCCGTAATAAATTTCCGGGATTCCCACATAGGTCATTTGGAACGTGACCGCCAATCGCATCTTATCTGTGTTTTCGTTGCAAAGCGTCAAAAACCGTTCGGTGTCATGACTGCCCAACAGATTAAACATCGAACGGTTGGATTGGTCCTTGTACATCATCCTCGTTTTGGTCAGGCGGGCATCAAATTGTTCCGCATCAATCGTTCCCTTGGCAAAGAAGTTAACAACCGCATCACGGAACAGATAGTTCATCACACCGTCAAACTGATCCCCTTGCAACCATGGAGTTGAATCATGCCATACTTCCCCAATCACTAAAGCTTCCGGATTGGTTGTTTTCACAACTTCACGGAATTCCCTCCAGAACGCATGATCCACCTCATTAGCCACATCCAGTCGCCATCCGTCGATGCCGACTTCTTTTACCCAATACTCCGCCACTTGCAGCAGGTACTGTTTGACTTCCGGATTCTCCGTCCGCAGTTTAGGCATTGTTGACACATGGTTGCCGAATGTTTCGTAATTGATCGTTTCCATGTCCACCGGGAAGGAGTGGAAATGAAACCAATCTTTGTACTTCGACTTTTTCCCGTTTTTCACTACATCTTGAAAAGGTCCGAATTCCGCTCCGCAATGATTGAAAACCGCATCCAGCATGACGCGAATGTTTCTGTTATGAGCTTCCTTCACAAGTTGCTTAATATCATCCAAGTCGCCAAACATCGGATCAATCTGATAGTAATCCGCCGTATCATACTTATGCGTGGACGGCGATAGAAAGATCGGGGTCATATAGAGCAAGTTCACTCCGAGTTCTTGCAAATAAGGGAGTTTCTCAATAATTCCTCGCAGATCCCCACCAAAAAACGAGTTGGCCGTCGGGAGTTCGCCCCATGGAAGCACACCTTCCGGATCATTTGCCGTGTCCCCGTTATCAAATCGATCGGGGAATATTTGATAGACGACTGCATCGTCCACCCATTTCGGCACTAAGTACAAATCACGGACAGTCAAATACGCCAATTGAAACCAGCCGGCGGTTTCTTTATCAGCAGAGATCCCCTGTTCTCCGTACCAAACCCGGGAAACACCGTCATCAATCAAGAACCGGTAACGAATTCGTTTGGTTTGCGATTCAATTGTCGTTTGAAAGTAATCAAATCTTTCGTCCGAACCGACATATGTCAGTGTGCTTGTGCCATAGGTACCGGGCAACAGGTAGCGGTCTTCATGCACTAGATGACAAGCTTTTATCTCCCCTTTTTTCGCCCGCAGCATGATACGAGCTTGATGTGGTGATATTGCATACGCGTAGGCTCCGTACGGCTGATGATAAATTACTTCTGTGTTCACGGGAATCCCCCCTTGATAGCTTTGTAAACTGTTATGCATACGTTTGCATCGTTAGTCGGAAAAAAAGCCCTTGTAGACAGGCCGTTTTTTCTTAATTTATCAGACAGGTGTTCCTCCACAAGATTGGCGAACCACCAATTCCGTCGGAATAATGATGGATTGACCCGTTTGCTCCTCGTTGCGGATTTGAGCCACCAACAATTCGGCAATCGTGGTTCCCAATTCGTAGATGTGAACATCCATACTGGTCAACGGTGGATTTGATATCTCTGCCAAGCGGACATTATTGAAACCGACAATAGCCAGATCGTCGGGAATTCGATAACCCAATTCACCGGCAGCACGCATCGCGCCGAAGGCAAACAGGTCGTCAGCCGCTACCACGGCTGTCGGTCGATTGGAAAGAGCCATAAACCGCATGGCGCCCAAATATCCTCCTTGTTCAAGGAACGGGCTTGAGAACAGCAACCGTTTGTCCAGGGGAATGTCGGCTTCCTCCAATGCTTTTCTATAGCCTTCAAGACGATCACGCGTAACAAGCAGCGACTCGTCACCGAATATGAATCCGATCCGCTTGTGCCCTAATTGAATCAAGTGACGGGTGGCCCTGTAACATGCTTCCACATTGTCATTGTTGACCCATGCCATGGACGTTTGTTCTTCCGGTCGACCTAGCAGCGTTGCGGGAAACGGGTGTTCTTGCAACACTTGCATCAGCGGATCATGCATTCGTGATGACAGCAGCAGTACACCGTCCACCCGCTTGCCGTATATCATGCGGGTTAACGATTTTACGTCTTCTTTTCCGGAGTCAGAGGTTGCCAGCAGCAAGTCAAACCCTTCCCGTCTCGCCACATCACTGATGCCCCGTAAAGCCTCGGAAAAAAACGGATTCATAAAAAACTCTTCCGTAGTGCTTGGGATCAAGACACCGATTGCATCGGCGCTGCGTTTGACCAAGCTTCGCGCAACCGCATTGGGATGGTACCCGAGTTCCTCCATGGCCTGACGCACTTTGCGTTTGGTTTCTTCGCTGATTCGCGGATGGTTGGAAATTACACGGGACACTGTAGAAGGAGAGACTCCTGCTTTCATGGCAACATCTTTGATTGTAGCGGTCACTCGATTTGTTCCTCCTTCCGGACAGAAAGATGTTATCCTTTGACTGAACCGGATACCAATCCGGATGCAATCCATTTTTGCAGAGCCATAAAGATAATGACAACCGGAACCGAAGCCAGTACGGCTGCCGCCGCAAACATCGTCCAGTTGGCTGCAAACTGATTCCTGATAAACTGTGACAAACCTACGGCCAACGTAAGATTCTCAGGCGATTTCAACAGCGCGCTGGATAAAACAAACTCGCTGAAAACCCCGATAAAACTGAACAGGAACACGACTGCCAGCATCGGAACGGATAACGGTAGTATAATACGCCAGAAAATATTCCACGAATTGGCTCCGTCGACCGTTGCCGCCTCATCAATATCCTTCGGCAGACTGTCAAAATACCCTTTCATCAGCCAGATATTAAATGCATTTCCGCCTGCCATCACCAAAATCAACACCCACAAATTATCCATCATGTCCAGTTTGGCCAACGCGCCAAAAATCGCGGCCACTGCCATGAAGTTGGGGAACATTTGCAAAATCAGCAGCGACATGAGTCCGTATTTGCGGCCGAAAAAGCGCAATCTGGAAAATGCGTATGCGGCCAACGTGGTCAAAAATGTCTGCAAAATCGCCACTCCAAAACTCAAGAAGAGACTGTTTTTCATCCAAGTTGGAAAGTCGGTTGTTTT
>JAGVBM010000085.1 GCA_020059765.1 Bacillota bacterium | reverse complement strand
TGATTTTTAATATCATATGTAGCCGACAAAGAAAATGAATACGGCGGACTTCATTCTATTGGCCCTTTTTCGCGACATTCCAAAATAAAGCGTGAGAATCCTCGCTTGGATTCTCACGCTTTATACGTTCTGCTGTATACGATCTGCAATCACCACACCGGCGGTTTCCGATGGCGGGTCGCTTGTTCATAAGCGTATGCCAATTTGATCAACACCGCTTCCTGGAAGGCTTTGGCGGTGAAGGTGGCGCCGACGGGGCGGCCGCTCGTCGTATAACCGGCCGGGACGGTAATCGACGGATAGCCCGCTTTCGCCGCGATCCCCGCCCCCAGATTGTTGGGGAACAGAATCGCATCCAACTGACGCTCCTCCATCACCTTGTCGATTCCTTCCGTACGGGACAAGCGAAGATCCAATTCCCGCCGTTCGATATATTCCGGTTCCTCCAAGGTGCCGCCGGTTTTCTCGGCAGCGATCATCAGCGTCTGCCCGTAGCGCAGCATCCGTTCCGGATCCCGTTCGTTAAACTCGATGACCTCCCGCATGGAATGCACCGGCACTTGGGTATCCAGTCCGGCCAAATAGGCGTTCAAGTCCGGCTTGAATTCGTAGACGAGAACCGCATAAGACTTCAATTCTCTGGCGGCAGCGATGGTAACCGGATCGACAATCACGGCGCCTGCGGCCTTCAGTTCCTCAATCGCCCGATTCATCACCGCCAACTGTTCCTCGTTCAACTGCTCGTAATAAAACTCCCTGGGCACTCCGATGCGCGCTCCCCGCAGTCCATCCCGATCCAGGAACGGCCGATAATCGTTAAAAAATTGGCCTTCACTCGCCACGCTCGCCGGGTCTCTCGGATCGATCCCCGTTAAGGAGGCGAGCAGAATCGCAGCATCTTCCACAGTGCGCGCCATCGGACCAGCGGTGTCTTGACTGTGTGCGATAGGAATGATTCCGCTGCGGCTGATCAAGCCGACCGTCGGCTTGATGCCGACAATGGAGTTGGCGCTCGCCGGATTGAGAATGGAACCGGAAGTTTCCGTTCCAATCGCTGCGGCTGCAAAGTTGGCGGCGGTGGCCGCCCCGGAGCCGGAACTGGATCCGCCTACATCCAAGACGCCCCTTCCGTAGGGATTCAATACTTGTCCCCCGCGGGAACTGTAGCCGGAAGGCATTCCTTCCGTGATAAAATTCGCCCATTCCGTCATATTGGCCTTGCCCAGCAGCAAGGCGCCTGCATCCCGCAGTTTCTTGGCCACGAAGGAATCTTCCCTGGCGATGGAATCGGCCAATGCCAAAGAACCGGCACTAGTGTGCATCCGGTCGTGGGTATCAATGTTGTCTTTCAACAAAATGGGAATTCCATGCAGCGGACCACGGGGCCCTTTCTGTTTCCGTTCTTCGTCCAGCGCCTCGGCAATCGCCAATGCGTCCGGATTGACTTCCAGCACCGAATTGATGGCCGGCCCCTGCCGATCAAACGCTTCAATGCGCGCCAAGTACAACTCCGTCAATTCGCGGGACGTAAGTTCCCCATTCTCCATCGCCGCCTGAATGCTCGCGATGGTCGCCTCTTCCAGTCGAAACCCCATGTTCTCAGCTCCCTTTTCTTTTGCTCACACTATTCGCGCAACAAGCCGATCAACTTGTCCGCTCGTGTTTTCCATGACAAACTGTCGGCCAATCCCGCCTGTTGTCCGGCAATGTCCGGATCCCGCCGCAGCGCCTGCTTAATGCCTTCGATGAATGACTCGTCGTCGCGGCCGATGAACACCACATCGGAAAACCGTTCCGCGCTCGGATGCCCCGTGGAGACCACCGGTTTGCCCGTTGCCAGATACTCATACAATTTCAAGGGGTCGCAGGCTAACGAATAGGGATCGTAGGTACGCGGCAGCAGCAATACGTCGGAAGCATGCATATACCGGGCGACATCCGCAAACGGCTTGGCCCCCAGAAAATGGGCATTGGGCAGTTGCTTCATTTTGTCCATCGAACCTTGGTCCACTGATTCAAACACCGGACCCACGATGACAAACTGGGCATTGGGCAGGGCACGGGCCGATTTTTCCAGCAGGCGCATGTCGATCCAACTGGTCAGTGCGCCCATAAAAGTCAAGCGGGGATGGGGGATATTCGCCAAATCAGCCGGCTCGCCGCCTGCCGGTTCAGCGCGAAAGCGGTCCACGTCCACCCCGTTTGGCAGATAGATCACCTCACGGCCCGTCCACTCCCGGGTCTGGTCGACCAGGTATTGGGAGACGGCGGTAATCCGCTCCGCCCGATTTGCGATCTCCAGGAACATGCGCTTCAGTTCGGCGTGCTTGTCCGGCGCAATTCCCGGAAAACCCAAATTGTCGTCAAGGATGTCGAAGACAAGCCGTTCCGGCTGCAGCGCCATCACGTACTCGTACGACTGTTCCAAGGTGGAGGCGGTTACGTAGAGCACCGTATGATCCCGCCAATCGGAGCCCAGCCGGTAGTCCGCATTTATTTTCAGCGCGCGGGCCGACAGTTGTTCCCGGATGCGATGGATGCCGTAACGGGTCGGCAAAAAACTGAAGGGTGGATTCCAGACGCGTACCCCGCTGTCTTCTCTCTCCTGCCAGCGAAACGCCAGGGAACGGGTTTCCGCCCGGGGATTGAGAAAGATCCGTTCGACTCCCGTCAACTCCGTTGTCATGGAGCGCACCGTATCGCTTAATTTGTCATAATTCCAGGGATAAATCCCCAGCAGCATCAAATTCATGGTTTGCGTCCACTCCTTATCCTCGACGTTAGCACAGTTGCGGGACAGCGGCAAGCGTTACCCGGTTCAGCGGCACTGGGATCCTCTGATCTGATCATGTGCTTATGAACAAGCCAAACCTGAACAAGTCAAATCTGATTTGGCTTGTTTTGTGATATGATAGAACGTAAGTCTAGAATCGGCAGAGGGGATGCGCAGTGACGAAGCTGATATTGATCCGGCACGGGATGACGGACGACAATCTGTTGTACTTGCTCTCGGGGATTACCGATACGCCTTTAAACGAAGTGGGAATGAAGCAGGCTGAACATACGGCGGACGTTCTCTACCATCGCACCCAGACAGGGGAGGCGATCGACGCTCTCTATGCCAGCCCGTTGCAACGCACCTCCACGACCGCCCAGATCATCGCCAAACGGTTGGACTTGCCGGTGAATTTCCACGACGGCCTGAAAGAGATGCACATGGGGATCTATGAAGGAGCCCCCATTCTGGAATTGTACGAACGAGAAAAAGAGATGATCGACCGCGCTCTGAACCCGGGGGATGAAGAGTTTGGCTGGGCGGGCGGCGAAACGCGGCAACAAATCTATCAACGGGCCCAATCTGCCATCTCCTCCATCGTTTCCAGGCACCCGGCCCAAACGGTGGCGGTGGTTACGCACGGCGGAATTATCGCTTATTTTGCCGCAGGCATCGCAGACAAGCCCTTGTCTCACTGGAACTTCTATCATGTCGCGAATTGCAGCTTAACCGAAGTGCATTACCGGGACGGTCTGTTCCAACTGCTATCTCACAATCTAACAGATCATGTCGCAAAGGAAAAATTTGCCGATCTGATCCACACCGCCAAAACACGCCT
>JAGVBM010000412.1 GCA_020059765.1 Bacillota bacterium | reverse complement strand
GACTGCCTGAACTACTCCAATCCGGAGAAGCCGGGCATATTTTACCAGTTTGAACAATCGGTCAACGGCATGGCGGAAGCCTGCCGCCTGCTGGACACGCCGGTGATTTCCGGCAACGTGTCCCTGTATAACGAAACAAACGGGATCGACATCTATCCGACACCGATTATCGGCATGGTCGGTTTGGTGCATGACCTCAATCATATCACGACTTCCGACTGGAAAGAGGAAGGCAGCCTGTTGTATGTGACCGGTTTGACCAAAGCGGATATCGGGGGAACCGAATATCTGCAAGCGGTTCACGGATTGGTAACCGGGAAAGCGCCGGAAATCGATCTGGACTTGGAAAAAGCGGTGCAGCGCTTCACGCTGGCAGCGATTCAGAAAGGCTGGGTCCGCTCGGCCCATGACTGTGCGGACGGTGGATTGGCGGTGGCCCTTTCCGAATCGGCCATTGCAGGTGGAAAAGGGGCCGTCATCGAGTTGACGACCGGCGAGACGCAGGGAATCGCGGCCGGATTGCGCAGCGATTTTGCCCTGTTTTCCGAAAGCCCGTCCCGCATCATTCTGGAAATCTCACCGGAGCAGGCGGAGCAGGCGGAAGCGCTGGCGCAGGAATTCGGAGTTCCTTTCACGCGCATCGGCAGCGTGGCAGGCAGCAGTCTCTCGATCCGCATCAACGGCGAAACGGTCATTGACGAACAGGTGGAAAAACTGTCGGACACTTGGAGGAATGCAATCCCATGGATCATGAGCTGATGTTCGATAAATGGCATGAAGAGTGCGGCGTGTTCGGGATCTTCAATCATGAAAAAGCGGCCGAGCTGACCTACTACGGACTGTATGCGCTGCAGCACCGGGGACAGGAAAGCGCCGGAATCGCAGCGGTGGACGGCAAGAAAATGTACCATCACCGCGGCATGGGACTCGTGGCCGACGTGTTCAACGAAGATATTTTGCAAACCTTAACGGGAAGCGCGGCAATCGGGCATGTCCGCTATTCGACGACGGGCGACACGTCGATTGAGAACGCCCAGCCGCTGACCTTTGGCTTCCAGCGGGGAAACATGGCTTTGGCCCACAACGGAAATCTGACCAATGCTTACCAGCTGCACGGCATGCTGGAACGCCAGGGCAGCATTTTTCAATCGACCAGCGACACGGAAGTGGTGGCCCATCTGATTGCCAAATCGGGGCTGCCGACAATTGAAGAAAACGTGAAGGAATCGATGTCGGTAGTGAAAGGCGCCTATGCCTTCCTGATTCTGACCGACGACAAACTGTTGGCTTTGCGGGATCCGCAAGGACTGCGGCCGATGGCTCTCGGCATGTTTGAAGGGGCGTATGTGGTGGCGTCGGAGACCTGCGCATTTGATACGATCGGAGCCGAATACATCCGCGATATCGAGCCGGGAGAAATGCTGGTGATCGACAAGAACGGACTTCATTCGTCCCGGTTTGCCAGCACCTCCAAAAAGGCTCTCTGCACTTTTGAATACATCTACTTCGCGCGGCCGGACTCGGACATCGACGGTTTCAACGTGCATGCGGTCCGAAAGCGGTTGGGCAAACTGCTGGCGGAAGAACATCCGGTGCAGGCGGACGTGGTGATCGGCGTTCCCGATTCCTCGATTTCCGCCGCCATCGGCTATGCGGAAGCGACCGGCATTCCGTACGAAATCGGCTTGATCAAAAACAAATACATTGGCCGGACCTTTATCCAACCGAGCCAGGAACTGCGGGAACGGGGCGTAAAACTGAAATTGTCGGCCGTCCGCAAAGTGGTGGAAGGCAAGCGGGTCGTACTGATCGACGACTCGATCGTTCGCGGCACGACCTCCCGACGGATTGTCCAAATGCTGCGGGATGCGGGGGCAACGGAAGTTCATCTGCGCATTTCCTCGCCGCCGGTAACGAACGCATGTTACTACGGCATTGATACGTCGGCGCGGGATGAATTGATCGCCTCCAGCAAAACGGTCGAAGAAATCCGCGAGTATATCCAGGCGGATTCCCTGGCCTATCTGACAGAAGAGACCATGCTGCGGGCTTTCGGAGTGACCGACATGTCCCAGCATCATTTCTGCAACGCTTGTTTTACCGGGAATTATCCGACGGAAATTTATGAAGATCTGACGAAAAACATGCTGGAAAGGTAGGGGTGACGTGATGGAACGGAAACAAACAGAAGGAATCCAGTCTGCAGGAGATCAGTCCGCAGGAACTCAGAATACCGGAAACTTGTCTGCGGGAACCCCGTCCCAACCGGCTGCGCCGCAAAAGGAGGCCCGTCTGGACGCGTATGCGCGTGCGGGCGTCAACATTGACGCCGGAAACGAGACGGTCGACCGCATCAAACCCCATGTCGCGAGGACCTTCCGGCCGGAAGTGATGACCGCCTTGGGTGGATTTGGCGGCGGTTTTCAGTTGGATCTGGCGAATTATCAAGAACCGGTCCTCGTTTCCGGCACAGACGGTGTCGGGACGAAACTGAAGATTGCCTTCCAGATGGACATCCACGATACGATTGGAATTGACGCCGTGGCGATGTGCGTCAACGACATTCTGGTGATGGGCGCCGAGCCCTTGTTTTTCTTGGACTATCTGGCCACCGGCCGACTGGTTCCGGAAGTGGCGGAACAAATCGTCAAAGGGATTGCAGACGGCTGCGTACAGGCCGGTTGTGCCCTGGTCGGCGGTGAGACGGCGGAAATGCCGGGCATGTATGCGGACGGGGAGTATGATATTGCCGGATTTTCCGTGGGGATGGTCGAGAAAAGCAGGATGATCGACGGCAGCCGGGTGCAGCCGGGCGACGCATTAATCGGGCTGGCTTCAAGCGGTTTGCACTCCAACGGCTATTCGTTGGTGCGAAAAGTTCTGCTGGAAGACAGCGGGTATGGATTGGACAGTCATCTTCCGGAACTCGGAAAAACGCTGGGCAGGGAATTGCTGACGCCGACCCGGATCTATGTCAAAAACGGACTGGCTCTGGCCAAACGGTTTGATGTCCGGGCGATGGTTCACGTTACGGGCGGCGGATTCCTGGAGAACATTCCCCGCGTCCTGCCGGAAGGGTGCGGCGCCGAGATCCAGCAGGGCACGTGGCCGATCCCGCCGATTTTCCAACTCTTGCAGCGGGAAGGAAACATTTCCGCGACAGACATGTACCGCACCTTCAACATGGGCGTCGGATTGATCGTTGTGGTACCGCAGGAGCAGGCGGACGATTTTCTGAAAGAAGCGATCAGTTTAGGAGAACGGGCTTACCGAATCGGGTTGATCACGGAAGGGAACAGAGAGGTCATCATCCCTGGAATTGAGGGCGGGCAATGAGTGAATTGAAACGGGCAGCGGTTTTCGCGTCGGGCAGCGGAACGAATCTGCAGGTGCTGCTCGATCGCATGCGCGAAGGGACGCTTCCGGCCGTTGACATTGCGCTGGTGATCAGCGACAAACCGGACAGTCTGGCAATGGAACGGGCGCGGCAAGCAGATGTCCCTGCAGTGGGATTGGTTCCGCGGGAATTTCCCGACAAGGCGGCCTATGAAGCGAGAATCCTGCAAGAATTGCAGGATCGAAAGATTGATTTTATCGTGTTGGCAGGATATATGCGATTGGTGGGACCGACGCTGCTGGGACCTTACCAGGGTCGGATCCTCAATCTGCACCCTTCCCTGCTTCCTTCGTTCCCCGGCAAAGATGCCATCGGCCAAGCGTTGGCCGCAGGGGTGCCTTATACGGGCGT
>JAGVBM010000138.1 GCA_020059765.1 Bacillota bacterium | reverse complement strand
GCTTCCGTTTGCTCATGACCGTATGAGTCAGATTGAGCCTTGCAAACTCATATTGTCTCGGCTGGTGTTCCATTTCGCACTCCGCGACCACCCAATCATATAACGGACGATGATCCTCGAATTCCATCGTGCAAAGAGAGTGGGTCACGCCCTCAATCGCGTCTTCCAAAGGATGGGCAAAATCATACATCGGGTAGATGCACCATTTGTCCCCTGTATTGTGGTGGGTTGCGTGGGCAATCCGATAGAGAACCGGGTCCCGCATGTTCAGGTTGGGAGAAGCCATGTCAATTTTGGCCCGCAATACTTTCTCCCCATCCTTGAATTCTCCGGCTCGCATACGTGCAAACAGGTCGAGGTTCTCTTCCGCCGACCGGTTGCGGTAAGGGCTTTCCTTGCCGGGTTCTGTCAGAGTTCCGCGCATTTCGCGGATCTCATCCGCCGACGAATCGTCGACATAGGCCTTTCCTTTCTTTATCAGCAATACAGCCCGTTCATACATCTCTTCGAAGTAATCGGACGCAAAGAACAGTCCGTCCCATTCAAATCCCAACCACTTGACGTCTTCCTTGATCGATTCCACATATTCGACATCTTCTTTCAACGGATTGGTATCATCGAAGCGCAAATGGCCTCTTCCGTTAAATTCGTCCGCCAATTCGAAGTTCAGGCAAATCGACTTGGCATGACCGATATGTAAATAGCCGTTCGGTTCCGGCGGGAACCGCGTGACCACTTCCTTCACCTTTCCTTCTTTCAAGTCTTCCATCACAATATTCCGGATAAAATTCGACGATGCCGTAATGTTCTCCACTATGACCAACCTTTCCGCAGCTCTTTCAATAAATAATACTGTTTACATCAAAAGAGTTCAACTTTCAGATCGGCATGATCATCCGTATTGTAAAAAGGGAGGCCTCTTGTACGAGACCTCCGCTTTTGCCTGAACCGTTTCTATCGATTGACTCGAACTTTACAAACTAACCGTCTGCGCCAATTTCTCCCGCAGTTTGACCAGCATATCCTCCGTCATTCTCGCCAAATCGTAGTCCGTCTTGAAGCCCCATTCCTCCCGGGCGGCCGTCGCATCAATCGAATTCGGCCAACTGTCCGCGATGGCCTGACGCACAGGATCAACGCTGTATTCCAACCGGAAGTTGGGAATATGCATTCGAATGGCGGCTGCCATAGCTTCCGGGTCGACGCTCATGGCAGTCACGTTAAA
This sequence comes from Bacillota bacterium, assembly GCA_020059765.1. Lineage (GTDB taxonomy): Bacteria > Bacillota > Bacilli > Tumebacillales > Effusibacillaceae > Effusibacillus. Next base: position 2,922 of record JAGVBM010000138.1, on the reverse strand, counting down.
CGCATTGCGATGCTTGAGTTTGGACGCGTCCGCTTCCATCAGCGCCACAATCGCATTCAGCGCATCGGGCATGTACATCATGTCCATGAAGGTGTCCTTGCCGAGATACGAAGTATAACGGCCTTTCTTGATCGCTTCGTAATAGATTTCCACCGCATAATCGGTCGTACCGCCGCCAGGCGCCGCCACATAGGAAATCAGTCCCGGGAAACGAAGTCCCCTCGTATCCACGCCAAACTTGTGGAAGTAGTAATCGCACAATAACTCGCCGGATACTTTGTTGACCCCGTACATGGTGGTCGGTCGTTGAATCGTGTCTTGCGGCGTATTGTCTTTGGGAGTAGAGGGACCGAAGGCTCCAATCGAACTGGGCGTGAAAAATTGGCTGCCCAGTTCCCGCGCCACTTCCAACGCGTTGACGAGCCCCCCCATATTCAAGTTCCATGCGACCAGCGGCTTGGCTTCCGCCGTTGCCGACAACAAGGCTGCCAGATGGATGATCGTATCCACCTGATATTTTTTTGCAAGTTCAAACATCGTTTTGCCATCTGTGACATCCAGCAATTCAAAGGGTCCCGCTTGTACAATCACGCTGTCGTCATGCTTTTTGATGTCGGTTGCAACGATCTGATCAGCCCCGTAAAGATCCCTCAACTTGATGACGAGTTCCGAGCCGATTTGGCCTAATGCCCCGGTAACCAGAATTTTTTTCATTTGTTTACCCCCGAATCCATTCCAGATGCGTTTCCGTTAGATGATCGCCAACTCCTTGCCGATTTTTTCGTAAATGGACAAGGCATGATCCAGCATCTCTTTCGTGTGTGCCGCTGTCGGCATGTTGCGGATGCGGCCTGTTCCCCTCGGCACAGTTGGGAACACGATAGATTTGGCATATACGCCTTCTTCATACAGCCGTCTGCTGAATTCCTGGGTTTTCGATTCGTCGCCGATGATGCATGGAGTGATAGGAGTTTGGCTATTACCGATATTGAAGCCCAGATCTTTCAGACCTTTTTTCAGGTAGTCGCCGTTTTCCCACAGCCGTTCCTGCAATACCGTGCTGTTCATCAGAATGTCGAGCGCTTTGATGGTGGCCGCCACATCCCCCGGCGGCAACGCGGTCGAGAACAGGAAAGGCCGGCTTCTCACTTTCAGCCAATCGATCAGTTCTTTCTTTCCGGCCACGTACCCGCCGACTACGCCGATCGCTTTGGACAGCGTGCCGATTTGAAAATCGATCTTGTCAGACAAGCCAAAATGCTTGACCGTTCCGGCCCCGCCGCCCAACACACCCGACCCGTGGGCATCGTCCACGTAGGTGATCAGGTCAAATTCTTCCGCGATTTTTACAATTTCGGGCAGATTGGCGACATCTCCGTCCATGGAGAACACCCCGTCGGTGATCACCATGATTTTTTTGTAGAGACCGGATTCTTTCGCTTCTTTCGCCTTGGCCCGCAAGTCTTCCATGTCGGAATGCTTGAAGGGGATGATCTTCGCCCGCGACAAGCGGCAGCCGTCAATAATCGACGCATGGTTCAGTTCATCGGAGAGGATCGCGTCTTCTTTGTCCATGACCGCCGAAATGGCTGCCATATTGCAATTGAAGCCGGACTGAAAGGAAATCGCTGCTTCCGTGTGTTTGAACTTGGCCAATCGCTCTTCCAATTCCACGTGCAGTTCCAACGTTCCGTTGATGGTTCGCACCGCACCGGCGCCAACCCCATACTTTCGGACGGCTTCCACGCCAGCTTCGATTAATTCGGGATTCGTCGCCAACCCCAAATAGTTGTTGGAGGACAGGTTGATCAATTCTTTGCCCTCGATCCGAATAAGCGGACCGTTTGCGCTTTGCAGCGGATCAATTACGTTATACAGGCCCTTGTCTTTTAAGTCTTGCAAACCTTCTTTCAGAAATGTTTCCAATGCCTTGCTCGACAAAATCATTCCCCCCTTGATATCGTAGTATGCTGCAACCGAATCGATTCTCTCCGCAGGCTTGCGCTCTTTAATTCTAAGGTAGCATTTTCCGGTTACTTTGTACACTGGGCACGGACAATTAATTTTGAGGGTTTGTTGTTGCAAGTGTCCAAATTTTCCTCTAAAAGTCTTTGAATGCATGGATTAAAAGTAATTCTTCCAAGTCCTCTCTTCACGGTCATTAGTCCTCGTACAGTGTACATATGTGATATTTATGAAGGCCACAACCCCTACCCGGTTCATGCACATACCGCTTTCCATGCATTAACGAGTTTGCCCAAAAAACGGAAAAGAAAAAGCCGCCCCCGGGAATTGCATATCCCTCAAGCAACGGCATGGTTGAAAATAAAAAAACTGCCCATGAGGGGCAGTTTTTTCGTGTGTTTGGCTTACAGTTTGACTACGTTCTCAGCTTGCGGTCCACGATTTCCCTGCACCACATTGAACTGAACGCGTTGGCCTTCATCCAGAGACTTGAATCCGTCACCGGTAATCGCAGAGAAGTGAACGAATACGTCGCTTCCGCCTTCGACTTCGATAAAGCCAAATCCCTTTTCTGCATTGAACCATTTCACTGTTCCTGTTTGCATGTACACTTACCTCCAACAAAATTGTTTTAATATGCTTCTTCTTTTTTACGGAGTAAATAAAAATTCACATATTAAAAAGAGCATCAATTGAAGTGATAACCCTTTTTAATATGTGAATTATTAACTCCAATATTCTTATGTATGGTCATTGTACCATTTCTTTATACACTTTGCAAATACAAAAATGAACTTTTCGATCCTTTATTTTTATGGTAGTCTATATAGGAAACTGATGATAACTAAATACGGATAAAGCTGGGGGTGCCTTTTTGGCTGAGAGGAGCAATCCAACCCTTTGAACCTGATTTGATTCGTATCAACGTAGGAAAGCTTTGACGCAAATGCGCGCAGT
>JAGVBM010000173.1 GCA_020059765.1 Bacillota bacterium | reverse complement strand
GGATCTAAACTGGGAAAATCCCAAAGTGCGGGAAGAGATCTACGATATGATGGCTTGGTGGCTGGATAAAGGAATTGACGGATTCCGGGTGGACGCGATCACCCATATCAAAAAGGCGCCGGGTTTTCCCGATATGCCGAATCCGGACGGGAAAAGGTACGTTCCCAGTTTCCGGTACCATCTCAATCAACCGGGAATTCACGAATTTCTGCAGGAAATGAAACAAAATGTGCTGAATAAGTATGATATTATGACCGTCGGGGAAGCGCCCGGGGTTCCGCCGGAAGAGGCACTTTTGTATGTGGGGGAAGAAAGTGGCGCGTTCAACATGCTCTTTCAATTTGAGCATATGGAAGTGGATGCCGGACCGGACGGGAAATTTTTTGTCAAACCATGGAGCCTGGTGGAATTTAAAAAGATTATGACCAAATGGCAAAAAGGAATGGAAAGTAAAGGATGGAACAGTCTGTATTTGGAAAACCACGACCAGCCCCGTTCCGTTTCCAACTTTGGAAACGACCAGGAATACCATGCCGAATCGGCGAAAATGCTGGCAACCTGCCTGCACATGCTGCAGGGAACGCCCTATGTCTATCAAGGACAGGAAATCGGCATGACCAACGTGCAATTCGAATCCATAGACGATTATCGGGACGTGTCGATTTTGAATTATTATCGCGAGTCCTTGCAGGAAGGCAAAGATCCGGAGCAGCTGATGAGAGCGATTTGGTCGAAAGGACGGGATAACGCCAGAACGCCCATGCAGTGGGATAACAGCGGCAATGCCGGTTTCACGACAGGAACTCCATGGATTCAAGTCAACCCGAATTATCGGGACATCAACGTAAAAAAAGCGCTGGCGAATACAGATTCGATTTTCTATTATTATCAACAATTGATCCGCCTGCGCAGGCAGCATCCGATTGTGGTGTATGGCAGGTACGATCTTCTCTTGGATAATCATGAACAGATTTTTGCATACACCCGCACCTTAGGTGCTGAACAACTGCTGGTGATTCTTAATTTCTCGGAGGAAACGCCTGTGTTTGAACTGCCGGAGGGAATTGTATATTCCTCCAAACAACTGTGGATCGGCAACTACCCGGTTAATGAACAGGAAGATATCCGGTCCATCCGGTTGAAACCTTATGAGGCGCGCGTGTATCGCCTGGAAGCGTAATTTTGGCAATTATGATTGCTTGATAGTGATGATCGGAGTAACAAATTTATTGTGTGAGAAGAGGAAATCTCTGCGGATCCAATAATACCCGTTGTATTTAAAATCGAGATAGTCCGCGACTCCATCCGCTTGTTTATACGGATCTCGACTTAAAATCAATTGTGATCGTTTAAAAACGTCGTTATGATGGAGATTAAAAAGCTTAGCCAGCGCTTTGAGGGCGGGTCGTGTCCAGTGAACCCGATAAAGTGCTGGCTTATGGTTCACTAGGTACCTCTTTCATAAAGCGGGTGTACGCTTCGAAACTTCCAATATCGTTTCCTTCAGGTTCGAGTTCCGACTCATCGAGTTGCTTTAATACATCTTCATTCGTGAATATAGCCTTCGTCATTTTCTTTTTTTGTTCTTCCGTAAACTTTTTAGAAATGGAAACCTTATATCCAAACTGTTCTTCAATGACATGAATCAAATCGTTCAGCGCAATCTTGGATTTGTTTCCCAAGCTTTTTTCGAATTGCTCTTTTGTAATGAAGTCCACGTCCGATCACCGTCCTTTATTTGATTATAACAAATTCACTGGCAGTTATCATATGACTCATACAAACAGGAAATAGTGGACAGCCTCAATTTTTGAACCGATAGGGTTTGAGATATAATGTAGGAAAGGAGGAGAATCCGATGAGCTTTCCTAAATTTGAACCGGATACCAAATATTCGTATCGCGATTATTTAAAGTGGAATGACGATCAAAGATGGGAATTGATTGACGGAATTCCTTATAATATGACGCCAGCACCATCGGAAAAACATCAGAGAATCTCCAGAGAACTGACAGCTGAATTTGCGATGTACTTACGGGGAAAATCCTGTGAAGTATATGATGCTCCGTTTGACGTTCGGCTGTCGGAAAGTGAAAAGGATGAGGAAACGTACCATGTTGTGCAGCCGGACATTGTTGTGATTTGTGACCGGGCGAAAATTGACACAAAGGGCTGCAAAGGAGCACCGGACTTGATCGTCGAAATCTTGTCTCCGGGACAAGCAGCCAAAAAGGACAAGGAAACCAAATTTCGTCTTTATCAAAAATTCGGAGTGAAAGAGTATTGGATTGTCGATCCGTTTCTTGAAAATATCGATGTCTACAAGCTGGACAACGGAAGCTATGGAGAAAGACAAATCTATACGAAAGAAGATCGGATTTCGGTTGGAATCTTTGAGGACTTTGCAATCGATTTGCAGGTGGTTTTCGGCGACGAGACAGAACCAGGAGAGTAACTGAAGTGCGATCATCAAACCGAGGAAATCAGAATGCGGCCGCCAGAGTTAGAACGGGGGAAGGAAAATGGATACGATTGAAGTTGAGGTACAGTTGTATGGAGCTGTCCAGATGAACTTCGGATGGAGTCATCGGAAGTTGACCATTCCTGCTTCCACGACAATAGGGGAATTGCTGCAAATGATTCGTCCGGAAGGGACGGACGAATTGTTATTGGAAGGCGGAGAACATTCTCTTTCCAGTTTGATTATGATAGATTCTGTGGATATCAGGCAGAGGGAAGGATTTGACACCAGACTGAAGAATGGTGAAGTGGTAAGAATCGTGTCCGTGATCAGCGGCGGATAATCTTATGGGAGGGATCAACATGCGAGGCGGATACATGGGGAGAATGCTGTTTGTCAATTTGACCACGGGGGATATTTGGGAAGAGGAATTATCCCGGGATCTTCAAGACGATTTTTTGGGCGGGTACGGGATCGGAGCCAGAATTCTTTACTCCCGTATGAAGCCAAAAGCGGATCCGCTTGGACCGGATAATATGGTGGGCTTCGTGACCGGTCCTCTGACGGGAACACCTGCGATCACCGGGAATCGATGGGTCGTCGTGGCAAAGTCCCCTTTGACTCATACTTGGGGAGATGCCAACTGCGGAGGAACGTTCGGCCCCGCTTTGAAGCGCTCCGGATATGACGCCGTATTTGTCGAGGGTAAAGCAGACAAGCCTGTTTATCTTTATATCGAGGATCGAAAAGTGGAAATCCGCGATGCATCTGCTTTTTGGGGCAAAGAAACATGGGAAGCGGAAGCGATGCTCAAAGCGGATCATGGAGGGACCCATCCACAAGCTGCCCTGATCGGCCCTGGCGGCGAAAAACTGTCACTGATCAGCGCGGTAATGAATGATGAGGGCCGGGCGGCAGGGCGTTCGGGCCTGGGCGCTGTTATGGGATCAAAAATGTTAAAAGCGGTTGTAGCGGGCGGAACTCAGCAAATTCCTCTGGGACGGGAAACGGAAATGAGGAAAGTTCGCAAAGAAGCGAATAAAGCCATGATCAAACGTCCGGT
>JAGVBM010000285.1 GCA_020059765.1 Bacillota bacterium | reverse complement strand
GGACAGGGGGACAGCGCATTGATCGAAACACCCGGCGGAATGCGAATTTTGGTCGACGGAGGCGGGATTCCGAGTTACTTGCAGTCCGATTTTGATGTGGGGAAACGGATTGTGATTCCGTTTTTGCGCCACCGCGGAATCCGCACCCTCGATTATATGGTGGCCACTCATGCTGACGAAGACCATGTACGGGGTTTGATTCCGGTCTTGCAAAAAATGAAAGTGCGACATTTGATTGTCTCGGGCTACAACGATCCCGGTCAAGCGTTTCAAGAATTGCTGCGAACCGCGGAACAAAAGGGAGTGCCGATCTATCGGTCACAAGCGGCCATGGAGTGGCGGCCGGAATCGAATCTGACGTTACGGTTTATGCATCCCGGCCAAATCCGAACGGGTACCCGCAGCGACACCAATGCAAACTCAGTCGTGTTCGAATTGGCATACGGCAGCCGGACGTTTTTGTTTACCGGCGACATTGAAGGGGAGGTGGAAGATGATTTGTTCCCCTACCTGCGACCGGTTGACGTGTTGAAGGTTCCGCACCATGGCAGCCATTATTCGTCGACGGAAGAACTGCTGAACCTGCTGCATCCCCGTTACGCTGTCATCTCGGCTGGAAAACGGAATCGCTATCATCATCCCCACGTGCAGGTGCTGAACCGCTTGCGGGATACCGGCGCCCAGATCCTCCGTACGGACGAAAACGGGGCAATCACAGTGACAACAGATGGGGAGCGTTTGCACGTCAAGACAGAAGTGAAAGGGAAAGCAAGCGCTTCACCGTGACTCTCGGCAAGGAAAGGAATGTGCTATTGCATGACAAAACGATACTGGGGGAGGATAGGAAATAGGAGGTGGTGTCATGGCAGATCGACGTGTTCTCAATCCAAAAGCCGGACGTGCGTTGGATCGTCTCAAGTATGAAGTGGCAACCGAACTTGGACTTGACGATGACATTCAACAACGCGGGTGGGAAAACATGACCACCCGTGAAGTCGGAACGATTGGCGGGAACATGGTCCGCAAGATGATCAATTTCGCAGAAGGGGAAATGGCTCAACGAAACGGACAGATCGACATGCCGCAAACTGACAGCCCAACTCGGGAATAACCTCCGGATCGGTCACCGCAAGGTGGCCGATCATTTTTCCAGCAGATTTACCTTACGATTCATGCATAACTCCGTCTTCTCCTCCGAATTCTAAATGGAAGATAAAGGGGGATAATGGAAAGGGGATAATGATATGTACGAAACCTTTGTGAAACAGTTTATTGATATCATGGATGAACGGATCGTGACATGGAGTCCGGAATGATGAACGATGAAAAACTGCCGCCGGAATGGGATTGGGAACCCTACCAACTAACCCTTGTCCAGATGCTCAGGCGTGACTTGTTTCCCAAGTGGGAATGGATCATGCGGGTACAACCGGACCCGATTGAAGAGGAGAACCGTCTGTTGAGTCAGATGCTGCAGCAGATACAGACGACCACGACGAATGCGCCGACAACAAACAGAAAGGAGAATCAAACATGAGGAAGAAACGTGCAGACGTAAAGAAACAGTTGCTGATTGCGACGACTGTCACCGTTTTGGCCGTCTCGCTCATCCAGTTGGCCCCCGCAACCTTGGAAAAATCCTCCCATAACAATTGGGAAACTTGGACACACGTGAAGAAACTGAGTTTTTAACGAAGCAACGATCCCGTGTCACCTGGCGAGTGGCACGGGATTGTTGATCAAGCAAAATCGCGGGAGATATTACACCCTAAACCGGCGAACCAGAGATTGCAGTTCCTCCGCCATTTTGGCGAGGGATGAAGCAGAGGAGGCAATTTCCTCCATGGAAGCTAACTGTTCTTCGGCTGCTGCCGATACATTTTGTGTTCCCGAAGCTGTTTCCTCCGCAATATCGGTGATCAGACCAATGGAATGGACAACCTGTTGGGTTCCGGCAGACATCTGTTGGGAAGAAGCGGATACTTCTTGAACCTGTCCGGCCACCTCGTCTACGGATTGTTGAATCTGTTGAAAGGATTGTCCAGCCGTGTTGACGATCTTGATCCCTTCAGAGACTTCCTTTGTGCTGGATTCCATGGAATACACAGCCTTCGCCGTCTCTTCCTGAATTCCGGAAATCAAATGGGCAATTTGTTGTGCAGAATGGGCCGATTGCTCCGCAAGTTTTCGGACTTCATCCGCGACGACAGCGAATCCGCGGCCGTGTTCACCGGCCCTCGCCGCTTCAATGGCAGCATTTAATGCCAACAAATTGGTTTGGGACGCGATATCGGTAATGACTTCCACGATCTGTCCAATTTCCTGTGAACGGTTCCCCAACCCGGAGACCACTTGGGCCGTTTCGCTTACGGTGGTACTGATGGAATTCATTTGCCGAATGGCGGTTTCGATGCCTTGATTGCCTTCTAATGCAATTTGCGACGTTTGCAGTGCCATGACGGAGGCTTGCTGGGCATTGCCGGCAATTTGAGTAACACCCGCCGACATCTCCCCGATCACTTCTGTGCTTTCTTCTACACTTTGTACTTGCTTTTCAGAACCGGCCGCCACTTCCTGAATCGTAAATGCGATTTGTTCCGTTGCTTTGCTGGTTTGCTCGGCACTGGCCGTCAGTTCTTCCGATGCTGCGGAAACTTGTTCGGCACTGTTCCCGACTTGCAAAATCAAATTTCGCAGATTCGTTTTCATCAAATTGAAAGAGGCGGCCAGATCGCCGACCTCGTCTTTGTTCCTGATCCGAATATCGTCGACGGTCAGATTGCCTGCGGCAATTTGTTCTGCAACCTTGGCTATCGCCACTATCGGGCGGGAAATCATACGAGAGACAATGATCCCGATGCCAAGAGACAGAACAAGGGTCGCCAGACTGAGGACGAGCTCAATACTCTCGAGCATTTCAGTCTTTTCATTTCCTCTTTGCTGTTCTTCGTCCACGAGCTTTTCCTGTCGATCTGCTATTTCTGTGGCTGTATCTCCCATCTTTCGTACGAGCGGGATCGCTTCCCGATTGGCGTACTCCACGGCCTCTTTTTCATTT
>JAGVBM010000233.1 GCA_020059765.1 Bacillota bacterium | reverse complement strand
GAGCAAGAAAGCGACGATTCGTGATGTGCTGGACAAAGAATCGTTGGCCAATGAACTGTTAATTGCGAAAGACGAACTGAAAACGCCGTTTGATTTCTCCATGCTGACATCGCAAGGAAAACTGACGCCGGATATGATTTCCCGCCATACTTCTACCCACGCCCAAGTCAAGGTGAAGCTGGCCAAGCGAAAAACCAAGCCAAGAAAAAAGAAATCCTGATTCCTGATGAAAGATAAAAGCACCCAGACCACGGGTGCTTTTTTGAGGCTCTACTTGACTATCGACAGGCTTGTGCAGACGATGTTACGTTTGTCATTTCAATGCGAAGCCGACTCAGATTAGTAGTAAACCCCCGCTCCTGCCCCTGCTGCTGCGGGAGCCCCGCCGCCCCAATATGGTACCAGTAAGAAGAACAGAACGAAGATGATCAGAAATACAACCGCCCAACGAGTGTAACCGCCGAATGCTCCGTACATGCAAATTCCCTCCTCTTGGTCGCATGCTTTATCCTATGTGGAATGATTTGGCTGCGAGACGACGATTGCACTAAGACATTCGCCCTTTTTCACGCATATATGCGGATGGGAAGAGTACACTAGGATCAGATTCATTTTGCGGAAAGGGCGGTACGAATGAGTCGACAATCGCTTCCTGTCAACTTGTTGGCGCTTTATTCAGCAGTTCTCATCTGGTCGGTGTATCGCCCGCATTCGTTGTACATTTGGTTGGTTGAGGTTGCCCCGGCCGTGGTGGGTGTGCTGATCCTGATCTTTACGTATCCTCGCTTCAAAATGACGGATCTGACCTATCTGATGATATGGATTTCTGTCATTCTTGTCGCAATCGGCGGGCATTACGCCTATGAAAAGATGCCGCTTTTCAATTGGCTGCGGGACACTTTCGACCTGCAACGGAATCATTACGACCGGTTCGTCCACTTTGTTCAGGGCGGAACGATGGCTGCATTGTCTCGGGAACTGCTGCTGCGCACTTCCCCGCTGACCGGAGGAAAATGGTTGGCGGCGATTACAGTCAGCATCGTGCTGGCGTTGAGTGCCGTGTATGAGTTGGTGGAGTTTGCCGGGGCTCGCATCGCGGGAAAGAAGGCAGAAGAGTTTCTTGGCATGCAGGGCGACATTTGGGATTCGCAGTGGGACATGCTGCTCAACGGATTGGGCGCCGTTTTGTTTTTGCTGCTGTTGACACGTGTTCACGATCGATTGTTGACCCGCGTGGAGGAGAAAGAACAAAGGAAAGAGATAACCCTTTAGTCAGGATTATCTCCAAACAAGGTGTTTTCGTCGCATTACAGCGCGCATTCTTCAATTTCAAAACCAAGATCTTCGATCATTTCCCAATCGGCTGCCGCTTCTTGTCCTTCCGTTGTCAGGTAATCACCGACAAAAATCGAATTGGCTGCGTATAAGCCTAAGGGTTGCAAATGGCGTAAATTAACTTCGCGCCCCCCGGCAATCCGAATTTCCTTGGTCGGGTTGACAAAACGCATCATCGCAAGCAGTTTCAAACATTTGCGCGGGGTCAGTTCCCGACGGCCCGCAAGCGGTGTGCCTTCAATCGGATTTAAAAAGTTGCAAGGGATCGAATCGGCGTCCAATTCGCGCAGTGAAAATGCGATGTCAACCGCTTCCTCATCCGATTCTCCCATCCCAAAGATAACCCCCGAACAAGGGGACATGCCGGATGTTTTGACTTGTTGGACCGTTCCGATTCGATCTTCGTATGTATGGGTGGAAGCAATGTTTTTGTAGTTCCCGGCGCTGGTGTTTACATTGTGGTTGTATCGGTGAACGCCTACTGCAGCAAGTTTAGAGGAATGCTCCTCAGTGAGAAAGCCAAGACAGCAGCAGATCTTCAGGTCGGTTGTTGCTCGGATTTCTTTGACCGCTTCCGCCACATGATCGATTTCTTTGTCGGTCGGGCGACGACCTGATGCCACAATACAATAGGTACCGGCTTTTCGTTTGATTGCTTCCTGCGCTCCTTCAAGGATTTTTTCTTTCGTCAGCCAAACGTATTTCTGGATCGGCGCTTCGGATACAATCGATTGCGAACAGTACCCGCAGTCTTCCGGACACAATCCGCTTTTGGCATTGAGGATCATGTTCAGTTTTACCGTTTTGCCGTAGTACTTCTGACGGATCAGAAAAGCGGCGTTCATGATTTCCAGAAGTGCGTCATCTTCCGCTTGAATGATCGCAAGTGCCTCTTCTCGCGTGACCGGAATCCCTTCCAATATCCGACAGGCCAGCTCTTTCCAGTTGTATGTATGCTGTACTGCGTTCGTCATGGTTCCCCTCCCAATATCGAATTTCCAACCAATTGTCAACTAAAAAACTGAATTAGGTTAACAATAAACATATCATGATCCGGTTTCATCCGGCAAGAAAAAATGGTTCCACAGGAAAAACACTCTGTACCATTTTGTCCAGAGTGTTTTTCGAATTACTTTCCGATGCCCAGATGGCGGGTGGTACTTGCCAGAACGCTCCGCATCGTTCGCAGATCGTCGGCGGACAGGTTGTTGTCGGGGTTTTTCAAGAATTGGCGGATCGGCAGCACTCGATATTTGGTGCCGGATTGGGTGCGTCTTCGGTGTACCCAGGTGGGAACGAAGCGGAAGCCGGTAACCTGTGTCTTTCCCTGGTCGTCTTTTTCAACGGTCAGATACAAAATGATGCTGCTCAGTGTGTGCAGACTGTTCCACATTTTCTCCGAAATAAAATTCCCCAGCGAGTAG
>JAGVBM010000260.1 GCA_020059765.1 Bacillota bacterium | reverse complement strand
GGGGAGGCGCAAGACGGCTTGGAAGCATTGGATCAAATCGCTGAACTGCAACCGAATGTCGTCCTAATGGACTTGATGATGCCGACCATGGATGGAATCCAGGCCACTGCCGAAATCAAGAGCCGTTTCCCCGAAGTCAAAGTCTTGGTGCTGACCAGTTTTTCCGATCAGGATCAAGTCTATCCGGCACTCCGCGCGGGTGCGGTCGGTTATCTGTTGAAAGATGTTCAACCCGATCAATTGGCGGACGCGATACGCGGTGCTTGGAGCGGCAATATTCAGCTGCATCCGGAAATCACACGGAAATTAATGGCGCAGTCTGCCGTTCCCTCACCCGATACGAGAAATCAGGCAAGCAATGAATTGATTGCAGCATTGACTGTACGGGAAAAAGAAGTTCTTCAGCTCTTGGCGCAAGGGATGAGTAATAAGGAAATCGGGTTTCAGTTGCAGATTGCCGAGAAAACAGTGAAGACCCATGTCAGCAATATTCTCAGCAAGCTTGAGCTTGCTGACCGGACGCAAGCCGCGTTGTTCGCTGTCAAAAACGGAATCGCGGACGAATCGATCGATTGAATCTCGGTCGAAAGTCTCAGGAAGGTTCAACCCCAGGGTTGGACCTTTTTCGTATGCAGTCATCAGACTTCTTGCCGAAGTAAGAAGAACGGTCTCGGTATAAGATAAGATCAGAAAATGAAATCATGGAGGTAATCAGATGAAGATTGTCGGCTTTAACGGAAGCGTTTCCGCTTCCTCCAATACACGCAAAGGGGTTCTGGCAGTTCTGGAAGCATGCCGTCAGCGGGGAGCGGAGACGATCCTGTATGATCTGCGGGAGCATCCGCTTCCCTTTTATGACCCTGATGATCATAGCAGGTCTGCAAACGAAGATGTTAGACGGTTCACATCGTTGTTGACGGAAGCGGACGGGATTGTCCTCGGAAGTCCGGAGTATCACAACACGCTTGGCGGCGCATTCAAAAACGCCATGGACTGGGTGGGCAGCCGCCAGTTCGCCAACAAACCGGTAGCCTTGGTATCCGCCACAGGCGGTCCTTCTTCGATGCCTACCCTAACCGCCATGCAATTGATGATTCGCAGTCTGCATGGGTGGATCGTACCGGTTTTGGGTTCCATTCCCGGAACCGCACAATTTGATAAAAACGGGACGTTTCTTGACCCAGATTTGAAACAACGGTTTGACACGATTGGCAGTGAGTTGGTCAGAATGGCCGAATTGTTGAAAAAACAGTGACTCAAAAACAGTGACCCAAGAACAGGAGGAGGAAGAAAAGATGATCATCAATGACTATTTTTTATCAAAAATGATTGAGTTTCATACTTTCGAAATGCAGAGGCAGTATGAAGGAGAATGTCGTCCATTGTCGAATCAAGCTAGACTATTAAAGATGAGGGCGGAGGCAGGCATTTGTTGTTATCTGTCGAATTTTTGAATAAATCTAAGAAATGGTCTTTTGGGGGTTCATATGCGAAACAAAAAACGGTTTTCTTTGTCTGTACGAACCAAACTGATTTTATTCTCACTGCTTATTTTGGTGCCTGCATTTGTTGTCATCGGGTATTTGGAAATTCAATCCGCCGAGCGGTTGATCAAACGGGAAGCGGTTGAAAAAGCCAAATCCGACTTGCAGCTCGGTCGGCAGTGGATCGAGGTGAAATACCCGGGCGAATGGCAGGTCAAAGACGGGAGTTTGTACAAAGGCACCACATTGATCAACGACAATTATGAGATTGTCGATGAGATCGGCAAATTGACCAATGGCGACACCGCCACTATTTTTTTGGATGATACACGGGTCACGACAAACGTTATGAATAACGGCAAGCGTGCCGTCGGCACCAAAGCGTCTGCGCCGGTTGTGGAAACCGTCCTCAAAAAAGGAGGCGTTTATCTCGGTGAAGCCAACGTGGTAGGCAAAACCTACCAAGCGGCATACATGCCGATTAAAGACGGATCAGGCAAGATTATTGGCATGTGGTATGTAGGCGCACCGGATGCGAGAATTCAGTCCGCAGTCAAGGATTCTCTCTTCAAGACCGTTTTGACTGGAAGCGTCGTGGCTGCGGCTGCCGTTGTATTGAACATTCTGTTTACGATTCCGATGATCCGCCGCATCCGTGAATTGTTAGTCGGTTTCAAACAGCTCGAACAAGGAGATTTCACGACCCGCCTTGAAGTGAAAAGCAGTGATGAATTCGGCCAATTGGGGGATTCGATGAACCAGATGGCGGAACAACTGCAGCATATTATCAGCCGGGTTAAAAACAGTGCGATTTCAGTGTCACAAACGGTGGGACAGGTGACAGCCAACGTGCAGGAATCGGCGAAAGCCTCCCAGGAAGTGGCAGCCAGCATGCAGCGGGTGGCGGCTGGAGCCGATGAGCAATCCAATCATATTGAACAGATGAGCGCGGTTGTGGAAGAGACGTCTGCCGGGTTGCAGGAGATGGCCAGTTCCACGCAAAAAGTGGCCGATCTTTCCGCCAAGGTCATGGATCAGGCAAATGGGGGCGGCGCAGTGATCCAACAGTCGATGCAGCAAATGGGAACCATCACCCAGACGGTTGATCATGTTGGCAATGTCATCGAAGTGTTGCGGGAACATGCGACAAAGATTACTGAAATCACCGAATTGATCTCCAGCATCGCGAATCAAACGAACTTGCTGGCGTTAAACGCCGCTATTGAAGCGGCCAGAGCCGGGGAACACGGACGCGGGTTCTCGGTGGTCGCCGATGAGGTGCGTAAACTGGCGGAGGAAACCAATCACTCGGCGCAAGAGATTCAGAACATGATCCAACTGGTAAACGAAAAGACGGCCCTTGCGGTACAGGCGGTCGAAGAAAGCAAATACGCGGTCGAGACCGGGCATTCCTTATCAAAGCAAGCGGAAGCCTCTTTCCAAGCGATTTACGATTCCGTTATTGAAGTGTCGGAAAATATTCAGTCCGTGTCAGCCGCCATCGAACAAATTGCGGCGGGCAGCCATGAGATGGTGCGGGCTATGGAACGGATCACCGAAGTGGTGGAGACCAACTCGGAACAGAGCCAGGGGGTCGCTGCCGTTACGGAGGAACAGACGGCTGGCATGGATGAAGTGGCACGCGCCGCAAATCACTTGTTGACGGTTTCCAGTGAACTGGAAACCGCCGTTTCTCGTTTGAAAATCTGACGGGTGAAAGACAGACAAGGAAAGCACTTCGACATGATGGAGCACTCCGTCATGATGCGGAGTGCTTTTTAATGAATTCAGTTCAAAACCTGGCTGAGAAATTGTTTCGTCCGTTCCTGTTGCGGGTTTTGAAACAGTTGTTCCGGCGGTCCTTCTTCGATAATTGATCCTTGATCCATCATCAGAACGCGGTCCGCCACTTCTCGTGCAAATCTCATTTCGTGGGTCACGACCACCATCGTCATTCCGTCTTTTGCGAGATCCTTCATGACCTGCAATACTTCCCCCACCAATTCGGGATCCAATGCAGATGTGGG
>JAGVBM010000370.1 GCA_020059765.1 Bacillota bacterium | reverse complement strand
TTCCCCTTATAATGGAGATAGAAATTCATTTTCTGAATAAGGGGTGTATGGTTATGATGAACTGGTTGCGTAACAATGTGTATGCATCTGGCCTCTTGTTGGTTTTGCGTTTGTATCTGGGATGGGAATGGTTGTCTGCAGGATGGCACAAACTTGCAGGACCGAAACCCTTTGACGCGGCAGGATTCTTGAAAAAAATTGTTTCGACTCCGGTAGTGGGATCTGACAAAAGTGTCCTGTATCCGACATATAACTCGTTCATTGAAGGCTTTGCGCTGCCAAATGTCAAACTGTTCAACTTCTTGATTCCATGGGGCGAATTCCTGGTAGGATTGGGACTTATACTTGGCGTTCTTACCACAGCGGCAATGTTCTTCGGGTTGACGATGAACTTTATGTTCATGTTCGGCGGAACCGTGTCGAGCAACCCATGGATGGTCCTGCTTGGCTTTATCGTCTTGGCTGCAGGCTTGAACGCAGGAAAGTTTGGCGTCGACCGTTGGCTGATTCCTTGGCTTCGCCAATCTGCGAAACGATGGTTTAAGAAAGGCGGCGGTATATCCGCTTAGATTCGACAGCCATCTGCAGCGTACGATCAGATGATGCGGCGCAGGGGATTTCCCCTGCGCCTTCAGGCCATCAGGAAAGGACATCCAGTAAATTGAAAGCGGTTTCATACAGCAATGTGCAGCAACCTGGAAATGCCGTCGACTGTCGATTCAACGGGGCAGGGAGGACGCCGTGGCGGAAGACGGAAATATGCAATTCGGGGGTGTGCAAAATGTCGAGATCACTGCTGGATCGTTGTCATGAGGTCGAACAATTTTTGCATGAGAAGCGGGTCGCGCGATTGCTCTGCGCAAAAGCGCTGCTGCAGGCGGACACCAGGGAAAAAATGCTGTGTGCCATTCAGTTCTTGCAGGCGGAATGGCGCATGCATAAAGAAGTTCGCACACTATGGCCTTATCTGTTAATCATTCCCGACAGCAAAGAAGCAAAGCTGTTCTGTGAACTGTACAAATGCTCGTTGGAAGAATTTGGGGAGGTTGTGCAAACACGCATCAACCAGCTGCAAGAATCCCTGAATGTGATCAACGATCGGATGATGCGTCACAACCCTCCGACATTTTGGGTGGAAATGCGTAACAACTTGTTACAAAAGGTCACCGAAGAAGCAAGGAAAATTGTGGAAGATGAAGATAAATAAATGTCGCCGGACCGATGTCAATCGAACCGTCAAGATCAGGGAATCCCTCAGCGAAAAATAGGGAATTCCCTGATATACAACAAATTCGCGTAACTGTATCATGTGTACTGAAGTAGAAAAATTCTCAGGTGCAACTCAGTATTTTAAAATAATTACAAATATATAAAATATTTGGTTGCAAATGTTCATATTTTCACAATAGAATAGAGATAGGACTGATTTGTTTTTAGCGTTTCACAAAGGGGAGGTTTGAGGAATGTTGCACATTGTGGTGAGTGTCAAACAAGTGCCGGACAGCAGGGAAATTCGCATAGATCCTAAAACCAGCACGCTAGTCCGCATCGGTGTGCCTGCTATCGTGAATTTTTACGATTTGCACGGATTGGAAGAAGCATTGGTTCTGAAAGAAAAATACGGCGGTCGCGTAACCGTAATCAGCATGGGTCCGCCACCGGCAGAAAAAGCCTTGAAACAATGCATTTCACTCGGTGCCGACGAAGCGGTCCTGATCACGGATCGAGCGTTTGCGGGAGCCGACACTTTGGCAACGTCATATGTTCTGGCGGAAGCGATCAAGAAAGTGGAAGAAACTTGGGGGCCTGTCGATATTGTGTTTACCGGAAAACAAACTCTTGACGGCGACACGGGGCAAGTCGGTCCGGGTATTGCCTGTCGTTTGGACATTGAACAATTGACTTATGTCAGCAAAGTGACAGGTTACAATGGGGAAACAAAACGTGTTACGGTTCAGCGGAAACTGGAAGACGGCGTGGAAGTAGTGGAAACCAAGACACCGGTTCTGATGACTGCGCTGAAAGAACTGAACAAACCGCGTCGTGCCCCGATGCCGGGGATGCTGCGCGCGGCCCAGTACAAGCCGATCGTTTGGACAACCGCAGATTTCCCCAACTTGGACCGCAGCAAGATTGGTTTGAAAGGATCTCCGACGATTGTAGGCAAGACTTGGGTGCCTGAAATAAAAGCAGCCGATACCCAAATGCTTGACGGCGATACGAAAGTGAAAGTAGGTACGTTGTTCGACAAGATTTGGGAAACGGAACTTCCTGCACGATTTGGCTGGGATCATGCCGCAAATGGGAAGGGGGCATAAGCCATGACAGAAGAAGTGAAAAAAACCACAGAAGACGAAATGCCTGATTGGTCGGAATACCGTGGCGTGCTGGTGTATGTGGAACACCGGGAAGGTGTTGCCAAGCCGATTTCCTGGCAGCTGCTCGGACAGGGAAGACGTCTGGCGGAAAAATTGAATGCCGATGTCATGGCGCTGGTAATCGGCGACAATGTGGGCAAATTGGCGGAAGAAGCGATTGCCTTTGGTGCAGACCGGGTATTTCAGGTGGATTCGCCGACGATGCACGATTACCGTACCTATCCTTATTCCCGTGCGGCGATGAAAGTGATTCATGATGCAAAGCCGGAGATTGTGCTGTTTGGCGCAACTGCGACCGGGCGGGACCTGGCGGGGGCGATTGCGACCCACTTGCCGACCGGTCTGACTGCAGATTGCACGCAGCTTGATGTGGAACCGGATCCGAGCCGTCTGCTGCTTGCGTCCCGCCCCGCCTTCTCGGAGAAGATGATGGCGACGATTCTCTGTAAACAATACCGTCCGCAGATGGCAACCGCGCGGGCCGGAGTTTTTGAAGCCCTGCCCCGCGACCCGTCCCGACGCGGCGAAATCGTGCACGTCGATTATACGATGGCGGAAGAAGCGGTGGCAGCCAAAGTGCTCGACTTCATCCGTGAAGAATCGACGGTCAACATTGAAGAAGCGGAAATTATTGTGGCCGGTGGACGCGGACTCGGCAGTGCGGAAGGGTTCAAATTGTTGCAGGAACTGGCGGATGAATTGGGCGGTGAAGTCGGCGCTTCCCGTGCTTGCGTCGATGTGGGCTGGATCAATCATCACCATCAGATTGGACAGACCGGCTACACGGTTCGTCCGAAACTTTATTTTGCTTTTGGCATCTCCGGCGCCGTACAGCACGTGGTCGGCATGCAGAATTCCGACATGATTATCGCGGTCAATCGGGATCCGGAAGCGCCGATTTTCAAAATTGCCCATTACGGCATTGTCGGAGACTTGTATGAGATCGTTCCGGCGATGATTGAAGAAGCGCGGAAACGGAAAGCAGACGCCGCTTCCGGCAAAGGAAGCAAGACGGAAGCAGAAGGGGGCGTTCGGGTATGACCCATCATTTTGACGCGATTGTAGTCGGAGCAGGACCTGCCGGGGCCGCCGCAGCGCTTACCATGGCAAAAGCGGGTTTGTCCGTGGTTATGTTGGAGCGGGGTGAATTTCCGGGAGCGAAAAACGTCTTTGGCGGTGTGTTGTACCGCAAGCAATTGGAAGAGATTGTACCGGAATTCTGGAAAGAGGCGCCGCTCGAACGGCATATCATCGAACAGCGGCTGTGGATCATGGGGCAGGAATCGGCAGTCACTTTCGGCCACCGCAACGAAGCGTTCAAGGAACCGTACAACAACTGGACCGGCATGCGGGTGAAATTTGACCAATGGTTTGCGTCGAAGGCGGAAGAAGCCGGTGCCATTCCCGTCTATGAAACGGTTGCTACGGATTTGATCCGGCAAGGCGACAAAGTCGTGGGGGTAAAAACGGATCGGGATCAGGGCGATCTTTACGCTGACGTAGTCGTCATTGCAGACGGTGTGAATTCCCTGTTGGGCAAGTCTCTCGGGGTCCATCAGGAGTGGAAGCCGGAGGAAGTGTCCCTGGCCGTGAAAGAGATGATCTTCCTGCCGAAGGAAAAGATTCAGGACCGCTTTAACCTGGAAGGGGACGAAGGAGTTACCATCGAGTTTGTCGGTGAAACGACCCGCGGCATGACCGGTCTCGGATTCCTCTACACCAACAAGGAATCGATTTCTCTCGGCGTTGGCGTGATGGTTTCCGACTTGAAGAAGAACAAAGTCAAGCCCTATGAAGTATTGGAAGGCGTCAAGCAGCATCCGATGATTCGCAGACTGATCGAAGGCGGCGAAACGAAAGAATACTCCGGACACTTGATTCCGGAGGGCGGTTTAAAGTCGGTTCCGCCTTTGTCCGGCAACGGATGGGTGATTTGCGGCGACGCAGCCCAACTGATCAACTTCGTTCACAGGGAAGGCACCAACCTGGCAATGGCGTCGGGGCGACTGGCCGGTGAAGCGATTGTCGAGGCGAAAAAACGCGGCGATTGCAGCCGTCAAACCTTAAGCCTGTACGATGCAAAAGTCAAAGAATCGTTCATCCATAAAGACATCAAGAAATATCAAGGACTGCACAGCCTCCTGAATGATGTGGATCCGCAAGTGCTGTTCAGCCACCTGCCGCAGGCACTCAACGATGCGGCCTATGAAATGCTGCTGGTGAACGGTGTGACCAAGGCCGAGAAACAGCGCTATGCGATCAAGCGGCTGGTGGAAGCCGCCGGCGGCATGCGCAATGTCGTGAAATTAGGCTACAAAGGATGGAGGGCGATTAACGGATGAGCGCGACCATTGAAGAGAAACTGTTTACCATCCGCTACAAGGTAGATGAGCAGTCTCACTTGATCATTAAAGATCAGCAGGTGTGCATGAGTTGTACGACCAAGGAATGCACCCATTTTTGCCCGGCCGATGTGTATGAGTGGGAGGGCGACCACACATCCGTGGCGTTTGAAAACTGCATCGAATGCGGAACCTGCCGGATCGGCTGCCCCGCCTACAACATCGAGTGGGTGTACCCGAAAGGCGGACACGGGATCACGTACAAGTTCGGTTGATTTGAAGAACCAAGGGGGTGGGAATTCATATTCCCGCCCTTCATTTTTTATGAACGAGCGGCCGAGATATGGAAAGACGAGATTCCGCTGTGGTTACTATTCGAGGTTCATCTTCTTGTGCTGTCGAATACCCGCTGATGTGCACGTGCATTACCTCTCAAATTTCCTGTTTCACGATGGAAGGCACTGATGGTACAATGAGGGATGTTTGAAAGGAGCTTTGACAGAAAATGCCTTCCTCGCGATTTACCTTTTATGTATTGATCCTGGTGGTGGCGATTGCCGGCATGAGCCAGGGGCTGACGCTGCCCTTGTTGAGCATCCTGCTGGAAAAGCAGGGGATTTCTTCGGTGGCCAACGGCTTTAACGCAGCCGCCTTGTATATCGGAATCCTGTTTGTGTCGCCGTGGCTGGAGCTTGTCTTGCGACGGTTCGGCTATCGGACGACGATTATTGCGGGAATGGTTCTGGTGACAGTGACGACCCTGTTGTTTCCCGTCTTTCAGAACTATCTCGTTTGGTTTTGGTTGCGCTTTCTCTTGGGAATTGGCGATTCGGCTCTGCATTATGCCAGCCAGATGTGGGTAACGGCGATTTCGCCGCCGGAACGGCGGGGGCGGGACATCTCCCTCTACGGATTTGCCTACGGGGCGGGCTTCAGCGTGGGGCCTCTCGGCATGCTGCTGCTGCCTTTGGGCGCGTGGGCCCCGTTTCTGGCGGTCAGCCTGTTTTACGCCGTCTCTTTTTATCTGTTAGGCCGCCTGCAGAACACCTATCCGCAAGTTCATGAAAAATCGGCCAATACAGCCAACCGCTACTCCACCGTTTTGCGATGGGGCTGGCTGGCGCTGCTCCCGCCGTTTTTGTACGGTTATATGGAAGCTACTTTGAACGTGAACTTTCCTGTCTACGCACTGCGTAACGGCATTTCCACCGAATGGGTGTCCCTGATTCTGCCGGCATTCGTAATCGGCAGTCTGGCCTTGCAATTACCCCTCGGCAGATGGAGCGATCGGATCGGCCGCCAAAAACTCATGATGGGGACTGCTGCGGTCGGGGCCGTAATGTTCTTCCTGTTCCCCCTGGCCGGAACCGACGTTTGGTGGATGATGCTGTTCTCCGCAATCGTCGGCGCGGCCGTCGGTTCCTTTTATTCGTTGGGATTGGCCTTGGCGGCCGACATTCTGCCCGGCAGCATGGTGCCGACGGCGGGAATCATGGCGGGCATGAATTTCAGCATCGCCAGCATTATGGCGCCAAACTTTAACGGTTGGCTGATCGACCGGTTCTGGCAGGGCTCCATGTTCTGGGTGATGTCCATCCTGCTGGCGCTGTTTACCGTCTCCGGCTTCTTTTTCCGCCGGTCGGGTATCAATAGACCCATTGAAGCAGAAGCAGTCTCCGATTAGGGGCCGCTTTTTCCGCAATTGGGGGAAAAGTAAACTCAGCCTAAACGGAAGCTTGTGTGGGCTGCGGCGGATCCAGATCGACAAATCCGTCATTGGGGAGGACCGCAAACCGGTCCTTGCGGATTACGTCACATGTTTGCAAAATCGGCTCCAAGGACACCCGGTTGTCCAGCAAAAAATGGGGAAGCGGATCGGACACCGCCTGAAACGCATCCGGTGCGGCCATCCGCAGCTGGGAGAATGAAATCAATCCTTCCACGGACTTCCGGAACCATAACTGCTTGCGCGAGATTTTGACGTACAGGTAATCGACGTTGGGGATCAGTTGATGTTCCGTATCCGGATAGGGAAAAACGACTGCGGTGTGCACATTCTCGTCTTTCAGGCGAATGAAAAACAGTTTGGGTACAAAGTGCTCGCTTGGCAGAAGATCCTTAAAGGCGGGATAGCGATACAAATATTCCCAGGCATAGCGCGCTTTGTCGCGATCAAAAGAAACGCGGAAAGGGGATTTGGAACCGATTCTTCGATTCCCCGCTTGCCAACTGCGGATCAGTTCGTCGGAATAGGGTTGAAACGGTGCGGAGCTGGCGGCGTCTGTCTGCGGATCAAATACATAGAGCCGCAGCGTTTGGATCAATTGCAAGACAATGGGGTTCGCTTCATACATAAAGTAGGAAGGCCTATGGTAATTGATGGTAAAATAAAGGCCGGTAAATCGATGCTTCGGAAACTGCAGGATTTGTTCGTCGGCATAGGCGTTTTTGTTGAAGGAAAACCAAAAGTAAACGCCGGTGATCGGATTTTCGTATTCAAAGTCTACGGATGAACCGTCTTCCGCCAAACGAAAATGATCGGCGGCAAGCAGCACGTCCTGCACATCCCCGATGGTGAGGACAGCCTGCTCAACAGGCCTGTAGAAATAGAGTTGAAAACTCATTCTGATCACATCCAGTCTCAGAATTAGAGGTTTTCTTTATAAACTATTCGTCAGAGTCTCGTCTTCTTCCTACTTTCCATGCAATTCCAGCATGTTTCTCCGTCCTGTCGAAATCGGGCAGTTTTTGTAGAAGGGAGTGCCTTTCTGTGTTAGAGTAGAGGGGAATGGAAGTTTCCTGAGGTGATGACGTGAAATTCAAAGTGCTGTTGCTGTTCGCCCCGGCCATTATGATTTCCACAGGCTGCCAACCCCTCAGTCCCTTTTCGAAAAGTGTCTCTGAAACGAATTTCAAACAGAACGCTGCGTCGCAAGTCACTTTCAACGATGTGCTGCAACATACAAACGGGAACCCCCTTCCCGGCAAGGTCGTTGCCGAAATGGATGGGAATTTTAATCCTGACCTGCAGCGGTTTGCCCTGACGACGCAAACGGACAAGGCGATTTTTGTAATTGAGGAAAGTATGGGCGGAACCAAGTTGGTGATTGTGAATCCGGACGGGACTGTCAAACAGGAGACGTTTCCCGGCTACAAGTTGAAACGGGTGTTGCTGAACAACAAAATTCTGTATGTCGGATTCAAAGGAAAGTCGGCGATCAAATTCAATACTGACAGTTACGATTACTCGGAAGTGGATGAGTCCGAATTGGAACACTCCCGTGCGGCACTGGACGAGTTTGTGCTGCCTGGCAAGGAGAAACCGGTGTACACGGCGGAAGGGTACGTATATACGGAGGACGGGTTTATTTTTGATATCAAAAATCATGAATACCTGAACGATGACAACAAGAAACAGTTTTACGACTTTGCGGATTTCGGCTATAATTCTTACTTGTTCCGGATTGAACCGCGGCTTGATCAAGCGATCAATTTGAAAGTGATCAAAGCAAAAGGCGACAAAACGGCAAAAGGCGGCAGTTATCCGATCCATCTGGATTTGCCGATAGGATATGACGTTCACCAAATAACCCATGCGATCGGCAAAAACGGTACGTTATACCTGTTTGCCTCCGGCGTCAAAGAAGATGGCAAACAAGTCGCAAAAATGTTTGAGATTCCGCTGCGTTCCTTCTCCGATCCGGAATGAAAGGTTCATACACGAAAGCCCGCCTCACGTTTCGGTGAGGCGGTTTGATTTGGGGTTATAATTGGGGGTTGTATTTGGGCGGACTGATGGCAGAGACGGACCGTCTGTCCGTTACACTTTGTCAAATGGCGGAATCAACAGGAAGAAGAGTACAAAAATAATCAGAAAAACAATGATCCACTTGGTATAAGGTCCGAATGTTCCATACATGGCGCAATCCCTCCTTCTGATTTCCCCTTGCGGCAAAGAGGCTGTTCTCATGATTTAATAGATGAATTGACCAGGAGAATTGAACCGGACAGGTGCCCATGAACAGGTGAAAATAGGCATAACAGAAAAACCCTGACGGAAAACGGCTGTTTCCACCAGGGTTAATCTGCGAACTATTCTATATTTGAAATAGAAATCGTTTCGAGTTTACAAACGGATGACATTTGCAGCTTGTTTGCCGCGAGCGCCCTCTACGATTTCAAATTCAACTCGTTGTCCTTCTTCAAGCGTCTTGAAACCATCTGTCTGAATTGCGGAGAAGTGAACGAAAATATCGTCTCCGTTCTCTTGCTGAATGAAACCGTAACCTTTTTCTGCGCTAAACCATTTTACAGTACCTTGCATGTAAGTAAATACCTCCTAAATCAGGTCTCTTTCTGAGATCTCTTTTAAAGTCTAGCAGAACCTACCAGGAAAATCAATTAATTTTTCCAATCGTTAATTTTTCCAATCGGCTGAATTTGAAGTGTGTCAGAAGCAAAATTGTTTTGCATGAACCACTCTTCAATGTCAAATTCTTCCCCGTTGGCTTCAAAGAACAATCCGTCCTGATCGACTTTTGCGATGATGCCGGTACCCACATTGTTGAGCGTCACTTCGGCCGGCAGCATTGCCGGATGCTCTTCGTATCGGTCCCAGATTTTCTGGCAGAACGCGTCTACAGATTCCGATATGTTCAACTTGCTTCCCCCTGCTTCCGTCATGCGGTATACTCATGTTCGGGTAATGTCGTCTTTTTCATTGTGCGCGATGATTCCGCTTGTTATCCATTAGTTTTTATTAATTGAGCGGATTAAATGTGCGGAAAAAAATGGCACACTTTGAACTGTAAGTAAATAATGTTTATTGAAGAAAAAGCTGGTATACCCCAGGGGGTAATCGGTGATGCCATACGGTTTTCCGGAAATCCGACGCTGGCATTGGATCAACCTTGAGAAAAAAACTTAAAGAAACATATTGAAACATCGTCAAATCTATGTTATTTTAGTTTTCGTTGAAATCATATTTGGATTAGGAACCAGGATTCACTTAAAGGGTTAGGACCTCTGAGGACTAACTTTCCCCCGTGGTGAATGACGTAGGTCCTAGCGAAAAATCAGTAGTCCAATTTTTCGTTTAGGAAGGGGGCCGAAAGCTCATGGAAGAATACTCAACTTTCGGGAGACACGTGGCTGTTGACACATGGGGTGCAAACTCCGGCGTACTGAATGACGTTAAGTTTTTGGAAGAGATGTTGGTAACTGCAGCAAACAAAAGCGGTGCGACAGTATTGTCCGTGCAATCGAAACAATTCGAACCTCAGGGTGCAACCGTTCTGGTTCTGCTTTCGGAGAGTCACATTTCGATTCACACCTATCCGGAAAAAGGGTTTGCAGCACTCGATTGCTACACTTGCGGAGAAACGGTAGATCCGCAAATCGCAATGGATTACATGCTGGAAGTTTTAAAACCCGAAAAAGCATATCCAAAAACGCTAAAACGCGGTGAAGGACCGATCGAAGTCGTCAAATAAAGGCTTTCGTTGCGTTCCAGATAAACCGAATCTACGTACGAAATGCCTGCTGATGCAGGCGCTTTTTTTTT
>JAGVBM010000122.1 GCA_020059765.1 Bacillota bacterium | reverse complement strand
GATGGACAGCATGCCCATGAACTTTATCTGATCAACTGGGATGGGGTTCCGATGCATGTTCATGAATTTTCGGGAGTCACGTCATTCGATGCGGGACACCGGCATGGTTATATCGGCACTACAGCACCTGCCCAAAGCGGGGTGCCTCACACGCACAGCTACTACACCGTAACGACGTTTGATGATGGACATTCTCATGTCATTCGCGGAGTGACAGGACCGGAAATTGAACTGCCTGGCGGCGGGCATTATCATGTTTTTGCAGGATATACAACAGTTGACGGACGAATCCCGCATTCTCATTCCTATAGAAGGCAGACTGCCACAAGTTGAGATTTTCAGAAAGATACGGCAGCTCGCTGCACACTCGAGCTATCCCCCTAGAAAGCAAGCACTCCAGATGGGCGGCCTGCATATGGTGGTTGTAGTCGCGTGTTGTGAGGAGGCAGCTTGATGAGAGCGGAATGGCGAGATGTACTTGAGCAATTTTACGAGAAGAAAAATCGGGCCTGGCTGTCCGGAGACAGTTCGGAAATGGTGGAGCACGGCAGCCGACCGGATGTGGTTCAATCCTGTATCGAAGAAATTCAAGCCTTGCAACGTTCTGCCAAGGACCGGGGAATCCGCTACCGGAAAAGTCGCACCAACGTCAAATGGACCCATGCTTCTCTCACGACCAGAGGGAAAGCCCGCATCGATTTGCTCGAACATGTAACCTGGATCTATCAGGATGGTGACGAGTTAAAGCATCAGGCACGCATGCAGCCGGTCCGCATGATGCTTGAACATTCAGAAGGCAGGTGGGCGATTGGGAAAGTGGACCGGTTGGGGGAGAAGGATGAACGGAACGTGATCAAAGCCGCCTTGGATTTTCGGGTTTTTGATTCGACTGCCAGTGTTCGCAGGTATCCTTACGACCGCAGAAAGACACAGCGTTATGCGGAACTTTGGTGGAACGGGTTTAACCCGCAATATAAAAAATTTGACGTCGATTGCACCAATTTTGTGTCCCAGTGCCTGGCGGCAGGCGGGATGCCCATGGACTTTGCGCCCCGCAAAGATCGCGGCTGGTGGTACCGTCATCAAGGACCTTCCTGGAGTTACAGCTGGGCAGTGGCCCATGCGCTGCGCTGGTATCTGGAAAATTCGGGACGGGCGAGACCGGTCGCGAACCCGCAAGATCTGATGATCGGCGATGTAATATGCTACGATTGGGACGGAAACGGCAGATGGGAGCATAATACGGTTGTGGTTGATTTCGACCGGAACGGTATGCCTTTGATCAATGCTCATACAGTGGCCAGTCATCGACGGTACTGGGATTACAAAGACAGTTACGCCTGGACCGAAAATACAAAATATCGGTTTTTCCATATTCTCGATTCGTATTAAGAGCAGAAAAGGGTCTCCCGTTTTGGGAGACTCTCTTTTTGAAAAGGAAATTAGGCTGTATTAATCCTGTTGTTCCAAAACGGGTTCAGCAGGAACCAATTTTTCGATCGCGATTCGTTCGATGCGGCGATCTTCCATTTTTTCGATGACAAACCGGTGATTGGCTTTTTGGACCGAATCTCCCAATTCCGGGGTTTTGGCCAGAACGGCGTACATCCACCCGCCGATCGTATCCACTTCATCCTGATCGAGGTCGATTCCCAACAGATCGTTGATTTCATCGATCAATACACGGCCTTCCACCGAATATCCAACCTGTGTTTTGATGATGGGGGCCAGTTCATTATCAAATTCGTCCTGGATTTCGCCGACCAGTTCTTCCATGATGTCTTCCATGGTGATCAATCCGGCGGTGCCGCCGTACTCGTCAACGACGACCGCGATTTGCGTCTTGTTTTTCTGCATTCGTTTCAGAATGGAGCTAATCTCGGCCGCTTCCGATACCATAATGACCTTTCGCAAAATGTTCCGGATGGAGAAAGGTTGATTCTGATCCAACTGCAAATACAGGTCTTTCACATGGACAAATCCCAAAATGTGATCTTTGTCCCCTTGTGAAACAGGGTACCGGGTATGGCGCTCCGTTTCGATAATCCGCCGAATCACTTCCTGTGAATCGTCAATGTCAACCGTTACCATATCGATGCGGGGGACCATAATCTCGCGGGCAATCCGGTCGGAGAATTCGAAGATATTGTCAAACAGCGCCATCTCCGTGTTGTCAATCAAGCCGCTTTTGTGACTTTGCGTCATCAGGATGCGAATTTCCTCTTCCGTGTGCGCCAGTTCCCCTTCTTTGGCCGGTGCGATACCGAACATGCGCAGCATCAGGTTGGCGGTTCCGTTCAACATCCAGATGAAGGGATACATGGTCTTGTAGAACCACACCAGGGGTCTTGCCACCGCCAATACGGTTCCTTCCGCCCGATGGATGGCCAGGGACTTGGGCGCCAGTTCACCGAGCACGATGTGCAGGAAAGTGATAATCGAAAACGCGATGATGAACGAAATGGTATGCACCGCAACAGAGGGGATCCCCAAAGCACTAAGCGGAGCCAGAAGCAGTTCGGCGATTGCCGGTTCTCCGATCCAGCCAAGACCCAGCGAGGACAGCGTAATCCCCAATTGGCAGGCTGACAAATAGGCATCCAGATGATTGGTGACCTGCTGGGCGATTTTGGCCCGCCGGCTGCCTTCCGCAACCAATTGGCTGAGACGGCTGGAGCGGATCTTGACCATGGCGAATTCGGCGGCCACGAAGAAACCGTTGAGGAATACAAGGAAGATGACCAGAAACAGATTTAAAAGCGTAAGACCGGAATTATCCAACTGTACGTCCCGAAAAGGGACTTCACCTCCAGGAAGGTAGGAATGATTTAATAAAAAGGGTTTTCCCCTAAGAGCAGGTCCAGTGTGTGAAACAAGGATGCAGACTGCATGGCTACCCGTTGGGTAAGTGCTTTCGATTGTGTTTCATCCAGTTTAAAGGCAATCAACCCTACAGTCAAACGTTATGGTAGTCTTGCTATCCTTGCAACCTTTTCCGAGTTTCGGTACTCTTGTAGAAGAGTCGTTGTTCAGATACCGCAGCAAAGGAAGTTGTTGCAAGATGCACATTGTACTTGTTGAACCGGAAATCCCGGCCAATACGGGAAATATTTCAAGAACCTGCGCCGTCACGGGCATCAGTTTGCATCTGGTGCGGCCGCTCGGATTTTCCACCGATGACAGACAGTTGAAACGGGCAGGTTTGGATTATTGGCACCTCCTGGATTTGCACTATCATGACAGGTTCGCCGACCTGCAGACGAAATACCCGGATGGGCGGTTTTTTTACGCCTCCACCAAAGGAGAACGTACTTATACAGAGTTTACATACCGACCGGATGATTTTTTTGTGTTCGGCAAAGAGACGAAAGGTTTGCCGGACGACCTGATTCAGGCAAACATGAAAACGGCGATCCGAATTCCGCAAATTGAAGGGGCCCGTTCCCTCAATTTGTCCAACGCAGCGGCGATTGTGGTGTATGAAGCGCTGCGCCAGCTCGGATTTCCCAACATGAGATAGGAGAGAGTTACATGGCTGAACAAATCATTCCGCAAACTCCCTATGCCATTATCGGGGGTTCCAGCACCTTTTC
>JAGVBM010000272.1 GCA_020059765.1 Bacillota bacterium | reverse complement strand
TCTGGGCTGTCGCATAGGATGGATTATCTGCAGCGACCAGGCGGCGGAGCAAGCCGGGTTACTCTTACTTGATTTGTAAACAGTTCTCACCTTGAAAATTTGTTGATTTATCGTACAATGTTTTGAAAGGGGTTTATCACCCATGCTGACAGGTATGAAGATGGCGTTTTTGGGTGGAGATGCACGGATCATCGAAGTGATCCGACATGTTTTGGATCTGGATGCGACCGTGTACCTGGTCGGTTTTGCCGACCTCGACTTGCCAGCTAACGACGCAATCAAAACGGATCTTTCCCCCGAAGTCCTGAAAGAATTGGATGCCCTGATTTTGCCTGTTACTGGGATGAGTGATGATTGGACGACTGAATCCAAGTATGCGGCTCGGCCTATTGCCTTAACAGACGAAGACTTTGCCCTGTTGCCGAAACACTGCAAAATCTTTACCGGGATTGCGCGAAACGTATTGAACGAAACCTGCCGACGCCATGGTTTGCGTTTGATCAAATTGATGGAACTGGATGAGGTTGCCATCCTAAATTCAATTCCCACTGCCGAGGGAGCCATCCAAATGGCCATGGAACAAACGGATATCACGATTCACGGGTCAAATGTGGCTGTTTTGGGATTTGGCCGCTGTGGAATCACGATCGCGCGCATGTGCACCGGGATCGGTGCAAAAGTCAAAGTAGGCGCGCGGAAAGAAGCGGATTTTGCACGCATCCGGGAAATGGGGGTTGAATTTTTTCATCTCGCTGATTCCAACATCGAGTTAACGCAATCGGACATCGTGTTCAATACCATTCCGGCACCTGTATTGACATCCGAAGTCTTATCGCGTATGCAAAAAAGCTGTGTGATCATCGATATTGCGTCAAAACCGGGAGGAACCGATTTCCGATTCGCTGAAAAAAGAGGGATTAAAGCGCTGCTTGCTCCGAGCTTGCCAGGAATCGTTGCACCCAAGACAGCAGGGCGGATTTTGGCAAACACAATCTGCCGTCTCGTCTTGGATTAAGTGAAACCTGGAGGTAACAGTATGGAACTGAAGGGCAAGACGATAGGAATTGCAATCACAGGTTCTCATTGCACCTATGACGAGGTGCGTCCCGTTTTGAAAAAATTGGTCGAGATGGAGGTAACGGTCGTTCCGATCTTGTCATGGGCAGTGCAAACCACGAATACCCGTTTTGCGGAAGCCGATGTATGGGTGGCGGAAATCGAACAGATAACAGGACAAAAACCGATTACGACGATTGTCGAAGCTGAACCCTTGGGTCCCAGCAAACGTTTGGACGCGCTCTTGATCGCGCCTTGCACGGGAAACACCCTTTCGCGACTGGCTAACGCCATGACCGATTCGCCCGTATTAATGGCCGCCAAAGCAACCATGCGCAATGATCGGTCGGTCGTGCTGGCAATTTCAACGAATGACGGACTGGGACTCAATATGGCCAACATCGCAAAATTAATGGCCGCAAAGAACGTTTTTATGGTACCATTTGGTCAAGATGATCCGTTCAGAAAGATGAATTCGCTGGTGGCAGACATGAACCAGGTGGTTCCCGCACTGGAGGCTGCCTTGGATAAAAAACAGCTGCAACCGGTATTGATCGAACGATTCAAAATCCAGTCCTCATGACGATGATTTGACAAGGCTGGGGATTTTCTCCGTACAGCCGAGTTCATGCATAGGAGAGTCTAATGAGTTTAAGGAGTTGCTGATAATGGAGAGGAAGACGCTTTATAACGTAGCAGTGGTTGGGGCTACGGGTGCTGTTGGCCAGAAAATGCTGGAGACGCTTGAGAAACGGAACTTTCCGGTGGGCGAATTTCGTCCGTTGGCGTCTGCCAGATCGGCGGGTCAGCAGGTAACCTTCAAAGGCAAGTCGTACACAATTCAAGAAGCTGTCCCGGAAGCTTTCGAAGGAATCGATTTTGCTCTTTTTTCCGCTGGTGGATCCATTTCCGAAAAATTGGCCTCTGCCGCCGTTGAACGAGGAGCCGTCGTTATCGACAACACCAGTGCGTTTCGCATGCTTCCGGAGGTTCCTCTCGTAGTTCCAGAAGTCAATGCACACATGATTTCCCAACATCGGGGAATCATCGCCAATCCGAACTGTTCAACGATTCAGATGATGGCAGCTTTAAAGCCAATCTATGACGCATATGGGATCGAAAGAATCATTGTTTCTACGTACCAAGCCGTATCTGGCGCCGGCCAAGCAGCAATCGAGGAACTGCGGGAGCAGTCGCGGCAGATTTTGGACGGAGTGCCGATCGAGCCGAAAATCTTGCCGGTCAAATCGCAGCCGAAACATTATCAAATTGCGTTTAACGCGATACCGCAGATCGACGTGTTTGAAGAGAACGGTTTTTCCCGGGAAGAAATGAAGATGGTGAATGAAACCCGCAAAATCTTGGGGGACGAATCGATCCATGTTACGGCAACCTGTGTGCGGATCCCCGTATTTTACGGACATTCCGAATCGGTCTATGTGGAAACCCGCAAACCCTTCGATCTGGCAGAAGTGCGTTCCCTGCTGGAATCGGCAGAAGGTGTGAAACTGGTTGACGACTTGCAGGAACAGCAATATCCGATGGCGTCAGACGCCGCAGATCAATACGATACCTATGTGGGACGTTTGCGCAGAGACCTGTTTCATCCGCGGGGATTGAACATGTGGATCGTATCGGACAACATCTTGAAGGGCGCCGCCTTGAACGCGGTGCAGATTGCCGAGTTGATGGTTAAATCCAAATAAAGAGGGACAGCCATGCGCATTATCGTACAGAAATTTGGTGGAACTTCCGTTGCAACCCGAGAGAGTCGCCTGCAAGCAATCGGACATATCGAGGACGCAGTTCGCTCCGGATATCATGTGGTGATCGTCCTGTCGGCCATGGGAAGAAAAGGTGAACCTTATGCGACCGATACATTGCTTGATTTGATCGAATCGAATGCGGATTGTTCCAATCGGGAAAAAGATCTGTTAATGTCATGCGGCGAGATGATTTCCAGTGTCGTGTTTTCGTCCATGCTGCGCGAGCAGGGGTATGACAACATCGTACTGACCGGTGGGCAGGCCGGAATCTTGACCAATGACAATCATTCCAATGCCCAAATTATCACCATCACGCCGGGTCGGATTTTAAATGAACTGGAACAAGGGAAAATCGTCATTGTGACAGGTTTCCAGGGGATAACGGAGACAGGCGACATTACAACTCTCGGTCGCGGGGGAAGCGATACAACGGCAACAGCCCTTGGTGTGGCGTTGGACGCCGAAGTGGTCGACATTTTTACGGACGTGGACGGAATCATGACCGCAGATCCGAGAATCGTGGATGACGCTCGCAAATTACGCTCGGTCACCTATACGGAAATCTGCAATCTAGCCTATTCGGGTGCGAAGGTCATTCATCCGCGGGCGGTCGAAATCGCGATGCAAAAAAACATACCTGTGCGGGTCCGTTCCACTTTGAGCAAAGATGAAGGGACATGGATTGTCAGTCAGACCGCACAAGACCGGATGGAACCGCGATATTTGCAGGATCGTGTCCTGACGGGCATTACC